>JAUNUZ010000397.1 GCA_030537915.1 Micrococcales bacterium | reverse complement strand
GCAGCCGGGGTCGCTGCCCGAATCCCGGGAGCCAGGCATGCAGCGGCTGGCGCGCAGACCTCGCCAGCGCGCGAGCCAGAGCCATCGAGACCCCGACGGTCGCGTTGGCGCCTAAGCGGCCCTTGTTGGGGGTGCCGTCCGCGGCGATCATCGCCCCGTCGACCTCGGCCAAGGATGGCCACGCCCGGCCGCAGAGCAGATCGGCGAGCTCGCCGTTGACGGCGCCGACTGCGCCAAGGACCCCGGCGCCCCCGAAACGGTCAGTGTCTCCGTCGCGCAGCTCCACCGCCTCCCGGGTGCCGGTGGAGGCGCCCGAAGGAACCCCTGCCGTGGCGGTCGTTTCGTCTGTCAAAGACACGGTGACCTGCAGGGTGGGACGCCCCCGAGAGTCCAGGACCTCCAAGGCGCCGACGGCGCCGATCTCAAAACTCATCTTCGACCTCTTCCTTGTCGTGTTCTGACCGGCCTTGCGCCGATCCCTTGCGATGCGGGCGAAGCCATCCGGAGGCGGTGACCGACAGGACCATCCAGGAGGCGGCATAGAGGAATGCGGCGGTGGGGGATACGGCAGCCCAGATGAGGCCGGCCACCAGAGTGGCGCCGAGGTCGCCGACCGACTGGACCAGCCCGAGCACCCCGAAACCATTGCTGCGTAGCCGCTCCGGCAGCAGCTGCGCGACCACTGTCGACTCCGCAGTCTCGGCGAAGCCGATGCCCACGCCGGAAAGTAGGAAACCTACCAGCAGGACAGGCCAGCGATGCTGGTCCCAGGCGAAGGTCGCGTAGCCGAGGACGTAGGCGGCGGCGCCGACGGCGAACACCAGGCGCGCACTGGTGCGGTCGACCGCGCGCCCACCGATCAGGGAGGCGACCGTGGCGGCCGCGTTGTGAGCGGCGTACAGCAAGATGGCCAGGGTGGTCGCCTGGGTCAGGGTGCGCCCGTTGGCGGCACCGGTGTGCAGCAGGTTGGTGGCGCGCAGGATCAGTAGGGTCGTGGCGAGGTTGCCCATCTCGAACAGCGCGGCGGGGGTGAGGGCTCTGGCCAGGCCCGCCGTTCCCAGCTCGCCCAGGCTCAGGCTCAGGGTGCGGCGACCTTCTTCGGCGCCCAAGGTGGTTCGCGCTTGGCGTGCCGCGATGGTGATGCTGATCGCGGCGAAGATGCCGGGGACGATGGCCAGCAGGATTGCGTGCCGGATGCCGACTACCGTCACCAGGGCAGCGGCGAGCAGCGGGCCGAGGATGGCGCCGCCGTTGTCACCGGCGCGTTCGACCCCGAACGCGCGACCATAAGCCCCCTGGGGGGCCATCGAGGTCAGCAGCATGTCGCGGGCGGGGGAGCGGATACCCCGGGAGACCCAGGCGGTCGCCCGCAGGATGGCGACCTGCCAGACCGCCGTTGTCAGGCCGATGGCAGCGGTGGCGATGGCGGTGCCGAGATAGCCGCTGGAGGCCAGGCGTGCCCGTCGCCGCGGGTCCGCGGCCAATGGGCCACCGGCGAGCTTGCTGAGCCCGATCAGGGCATCCGATATTCCCTCGATGGCACCTAGCGCGGCGGGGCCAGCGTGCAGTGTGGAGGTCAAAAAGGTAGGCAAGACACTGGTCGCGAGCTCGTGTCCGGCGTCGCTGAACAACGATGCGGCCCCGACGCCCCGAGCTTACCGGGAAAGGACGCCTCGCGTCTTTAGCAGGTGCGGATTTGGCGGCACGCAATGAGGCTCGCCCCCCAACCCGCCTACCCGCCATTGTCGCTTCCTCTTGACACCTTGCGTGCAGCGGTTCGATCCTCAGGGGGGAGGCTGAGATGGCTGATACCGATACGCGGTCCGCGCTGAGGCCGATGTCGTTCCACAGCATCCTGTTCGCCCGACCCGAAGACACGCCCGCTCTCGCGACGAGAGCGCCGGCCTGCTTCGCCGACCTCAACCTGGGCCAGATCGTGGAGTCCATCACCGCAGGGCGCGACGAGTACGACCTCAAGCCCTTCTTCTTCACGGCCCTGACCGATGTCGACGCAATCGGCTACCGCCACGAAGTCATGCGCGACCTTCAGAGACCGGGGCTGCGGGCGCACATCGAGGCTTTCGCGGATGCGATGCGGACGATGCGTCAGTGGCTGGACCGCGCCGCGAAGCTGCATTACACCTACCAGCGGGAGATCTGGTTCGTGGACGCCACGCAGACGTATGCGGTCGCGGTCACCGCGCTGGCGCGGGACCTCGGCTCCCATGAGCTTGGGTCACGAGGCATGCAGGCGTTCCGTGAGTTTCTGAGCGGCTATGCCTCCTCGGCCGCCTTGCGCGCGTTGGTGGACGAGGCGGCAGAGCTCAAGGAAAAGTTGTCCGCGGTCCGATACTGCCTGCAGATCAGGGGAAGCCGGATCACCGTCACTTCCTATGACGATCAGCCCGACTACAGCGCCGAGGTGAGCGCGACGTTCGAGAAGTTCCGGCAGGGAGCCGCCGCCGACCATCTGATCCAGCTCGCCAGCTACCTGAACATGAACCACGTGGAGGCCGGGATCCTCGACCTGGTGGCGGAGATCTTTCCAGAGACCTTTGCCGGCCTGGACGCCTACTGCGCGCGGCACCGGGATTACCTGAAC
>JAUNUZ010000396.1 GCA_030537915.1 Micrococcales bacterium | reverse complement strand
GGGGGCCTCCTGCGCGGGGGTCTGATCCGCCGACGTCTCGGGGCTAGTGCTAGGCGCCACGGACGTCGTCGTCGAGGTGGTGCTCGTGGGAGCGGGCTTGTCGTCGCCGGAGGAGCAGGCCCCCACGGTCGCCATGATGCCGGCGGCCGCCGCAATGGCGATGACGCCCCGCAGTGCACGTTGTGTGGTCATATCTGACTCCTTCTAATCTAGTGAACGTGCCATTGGGCTGACACGAGGATCTTCGGACGGGCCGGGGCCGGGCTGCGGCCTCTTCTTCGGCCGCGCCGCTCGCTTCATGATCGGATCGTCGATGAACGTGTAGATCAGCCACGCCGCCACCACCGATATGACGAAGGTGAGCACGGTCCACCCCAGCCAGCCCCGGAAGTAGTACTGGTTCCCGCCGATGAACAGCCGGGTGACAATCACCATCACCGGGAACTGGATCAGGTAGAACGCGAAGGAGATATCGCCCAGGCGCACCATCGTCGGAGAACCCGAGATGCCGGTGTTGCCCTCGATGTCCTTGACCGCCAACGTCGCGACCACCATCATCATCGGGATGAGGAAGAGCACCGACATCTTGAAGTTCACGGGGACCACCCAGGTCGCCGCGTAGGACGCCGCGAGCACGCCGAGCGGCCAGGACATGCGCTTGTTGCGCCAGCGGCCCTCGATCACGAGCTTCGCGGCCATCACGCCCAGGTAGAACTCCGGCAACCTGCTCAGCGGGAAGTTATACGTCATCCAATAGGAGGGGAAGACGGGAATATCGTTTTGCGCGAACCATTCCGGCGAGGCGTGGATCTCGAAGTTCGGGGACACGTCGCCCGGCCAGAACCGGGGCAGGAAGGCGTTCTGGATCCCCGTCGGCCCATCCAGGAACAGGTAGTAGCCCAGGTGCAGAAGGACGATCAGGGTGAACAGGCCCCCGATGGCCCACCAGATCCCGGCACCGGTCACCTTGCGCACCAGCGGGACGAACAACGGGAACGAGAGGTAGAACAGCAGCTCCGCGACCAGCGACCAGGAAGGCACGTTCAGCCCGCCCAGCGTCGTCCACCGCGGGACCCACGTGTGGATCAGCAGCAGGTTCGGCACCCACACGACAGCCTTGCTCAGCGGCACCGACGCGGCGACGATGAAGACCACCGACGCGACGATGTGCGTGGGGTAGATCTTGAGCACCCGGCGCTTGAGGTACCGGCGCACGTTCGACATGTTCCCGTTGGACCAGTAGATGATGAACCCGGACAGCACGAAGAAGAACGTGACGCCCGCCGAGCCGAGCTGCATCGGAATCACGCTGTGGATATTCGCGAAAAGCTCGGTCTTCTGGAACGGGTAGACAGGCAGAAACACCAGTGCGTGCAGGATGAAGACCGCAAACGCGGCCCACCAGCGCGCGCCCGTCAGCGACGGCAGGTTCGGGCGTCGGCCCGCCGCGGGCGCGGACATACCGTCGCCGGCCACGCTCGGGCGCACGGCGTCCGTCACAGGGCACACCCGTGCGCGAGCGTGCGCGCGCAATTCTGCTCCGCCGGGCCGTGCGTTATCACTGGACTCCCACTCTCAGGCGGCCGCCGCCACCCAATCACGGGCGCGAAGTTTGGCCGACTAGCCATTCGATCTGTGGACATTCGTCCGTTTTTGGGAGGCGCTCAAAGAGCCCCCGCGGTCCTACAGACCCAGCTCCCACACGACCAGGTCAGCGAGGAGCGCCTCGCCGCGGCGCGTTAGGTGGAACGGGACGCCCAGCAGCTCCTGTGCGTCCAACAGCTCGTTCATCCACGGGTCCGGGTTGCAGGGGCCATGGCCGGAAGAGGCGCTACGCACATCCACGAACTTCAGGCCCAACTTCTGCGCCGCGCCCCGCTGCGCGTTGTCCAGGGCCGCGAAGTGGTCCACGAGCGCGCCGCCCCGGGGCTGGACCACCGGCACGCCCGCCATCTTCAGGCACAGCTCGTCGCCGCGCTGCGGAGTCATCTCCGGGTAGCCCACCAGCGCGATCTGCGCGTTCGGGGCATAGTACTTGAGGTAGGCGATGACCTGCTCGATACGCGACGCATAGGCGTCCGGTGTCACCGCGCTGGCGTCCGGCACCCGGTTCTGCGCGGCCGCGTCCCGGTCGCAGCCGTCGATGAAGTTCAGCGCGCAGTCCGTGATCGCGGGCAGCAGTCCGTCAACCTCGTTGCCCCACATGTCGTTCAGGCCCAGGCCCACCAGCACCACCTCGGTGTCCGGCCCGAGCGCGTCCTGCTTGTCCGCCCACCGCACCTGGTCGGCGAAGGTCCAGTTGTCGCTCACTTTGTCGATCACCGAGCCCCAGCACGACGCGTCGACGAAGTCTGGCGTGCCCAGCACGCCCATGGTCTCGGCCAGCCGCTTGGGCCACGAATCCTCGCCGTGCATGCATTCGCGCTCGTCCTCTTGCCACAACAAGTTGGTGCCCGCGGCTATCGAGTCGCCGAATACGACGAGCCGGCTGCCACCCACCGCCTCCGCGGCGGCAGGGGCCGGGGCGGCCTGCTCGCCAACGATCGGGCCGCCGGCAGCAATCCTGGCCGGCCCCGCCGCCGGCTCCGCGTTCGCGACCCCGCCCGTGG
>JAUNUZ010000395.1 GCA_030537915.1 Micrococcales bacterium | reverse complement strand
ATGCAGGCCCGCGAGAGCCAGCTCGTCTCCGACCTCATCCCCGGCGACCTGCGCCGCCTCTTCCCGATCTGCACCCCGGGTGCCTCGGACTCGGCCTCCTTCGACGAGGTCCTCGAGTTGCTCCACCTCGGCGGGCGCTCGCTGCCGCACGCGGTCCTCATGATGATCCCGGAGGCCTGGGAGAACCACGCCGAGATGAGCCCCGCCCGGCGGGCCTTCTATGAGTTCCACTCGATGTTCATGGAGCCCTGGGACGGACCGGCCTGCGTCGCCTTCACCGACGGCTCCCTGGCCGGCGCGGTCCTGGACCGCAACGGGCTCCGCCCCGGGCGCTACTGGGTCACCGACGACGGGCTCGTCGTGCTCGGCTCGGAGGCCGGCATCCTCGAGATCGACGACGAGCGGATCGTCCGCCGCGGGCGCCTGCGCCCCGGGCGCATGTTCCTCGTCGACACCGACGCGGGCCGCATCGTCGAGGACGACGAGATCAAGTCCCAGCTGTCGGCCGAGCACCCCTACGAGGAGTGGTTGCGCGACCGGCTGATCCAGCTCGACGATCTGCCGGAGCGCGAGCACATCCTGCACACCCCCTCCTCCGTCGCGCGCCGCCAGCAGACCTTCGGTTACACCCAGGAGGACCTGCGGATCCTACTCGCGCCGATGGCCTGCACCGGTGGCGAGGCGCTGGGGTCGATGGGGACGGACAGCCCCATCGCCGTGCTCTCCACGCGTCCCCGCCTGCTCTTCGACTACTTCGCCCAGCTTTTCGCCCAGGTGACCAACCCGCCCTTGGACGCCATCCGCGAGGAGCTCGTCACGAGCCTCGGCACGGCGATCGGCCCCGAGGGCAACGCGTTGACCCCCGGCCCGGAGCACTGCAACCAGATCGTCCTGCCGTTCCCGGTCATCGACAACGACGCGCTCGCCAAGATCACCCACATCGACGAGGACGTGTTCGGTGACATCTCCGGCGACCGGCGCACGGTCGCCGTCTCGGGGCTCTACGAGGTCGCCGGCGGCGCCCACGCGATGAAGGCTCGCCTCGCCATGATCTTCAAGGAGGTCTCGGCGGCGATCGCGCGCGGCGCGCAGTATGTCGTGCTCTCCGACCGCGACTCCACTGCCGACCTCGCGCCGATCCCATCGCTGTTGCTCACCGCCGCGGTCCACCACCACTTGATCCGCGAGAAGACCCGCACCCGCGTCGGCCTCATCGTCGAGGCAGGCGATGTCCGCGAGGTGCACCACGTCGCACTGCTGGTCGGTTACGGCGCGGCAGCGGTCAACCCCTACCTCGCGATGGAGTCCGTCGAGGACCTCGTGCGTCGCCGTGGGATCACCGGGGTCACCGCGGAGAAGGCTGTCGCCAACCTCATCAAGGCGCTCGGCAAGGGCGTGCTCAAGGTCATGTCGAAGATGGGCATCTCGACGGTCGCGTCCTACCGCGGCGCCCAGGCGTTCGAGTGCGTCGGTCTGGCCCAGGACGTCATCGACGCCTACTTCACGGGCACGACGAGCAGGCTCGGCGGGGTCGGCCTCGACGTCATCGCCGCGGAGACTGCGGCCCGGCACGCGCAGGCCTTCCCCAAGGACGGCATCAGCCCGAGCCACCGGGTGCTCAACGTCGGCGGCGAATACCAGTGGCGCCGCGAAGGCGAGCCGCACCTCTTCGATCCCGAAACCGTCTTTCGACTGCAGCACAGCACACGCAATGGGCGCTACGACATCTTCCAGAAGTACACGCAGCGTATCGATGAGCAGTCGGCTCGCCTCATGACGCTTCGCGGGCTCTTCGAATTCGACCGGACACGGCCTAGCATCCCGATCGAGGAGGTCGAGCCGGTCAGCGAGCTCGTCAAGCGGTTCAGCACCGGCGCAATGAGCTACGGGTCGATCAGCCAGGAGGCCCACGAGACCCTCGCGATCGCGATGAACAAACTCGGTGGGCGCTCCAACACCGGCGAAGGTGGTGAGGACCGCGACCGGCTCCTGGACCCGGAGCGACGCAGCGCGATCAAGCAGGTCGCCTCCGGTCGATTCGGGGTGACGAGTCTCTACCTCACGCAGGCCGACGACATCCAGATCAAGATGGCCCAGGGGGCCAAGCCCGGCGAGGGCGGTCAGCTGCCCGGGCCGAAGGTCTACCCGTGGATCGCTCGGACCCGGCACTCGACACCGGGTGTCGGGCTCATCTCCCCGCCCCCGCACCACGACATCTACTCGATCGAGGATCTCGCGCAGCTGATCCACGACCTGAAGAACGCCACTCCGCAGGCCCGGATCCACGTCAAGCTCGTCTCCGAGGTAGGGGTGGGCACGGTCGCCACCGGCGTGTCCAAGGCGCACGCCGACGTCGTGCTCATCTCGGGTCACGACGGTGGCACCGGCGCCTCGCCGCTCACGTCGCTCAAGCACGCTGGCGGGCCGTGGGAGCTGGGCCTGGCCGAAACCCAGCAGACGCTCATCCTCAACGGTCTGCGCGATCGGATCGTCGTCCAGACCGACGGCCAGCTCAAGACCGGTCGCGATGTCGTCATCGCAGCGCTGCTCGGGGCCGAGGAGTTCGGCTTCGCCACCGCCCCGCTTGTCGTATCCGGCTGCATCATGATGCGGGTC
>JAUNUZ010000394.1 GCA_030537915.1 Micrococcales bacterium | reverse complement strand
GGACGGGCGCCCTAGAAGGAATCGCAATCTTGTCGGCAGGCCTTTTCGGCACGGCATGGGCTGCCACGTATAACTCAGTGGCGCAGACGCGTGACGACTTCGCCGGCATCTCCATGGCCGATATCGCGGGGCGAGCGCTCTCCCTCGTGGTCGTGCTCGTGGCGGTGTACTCAGGGGTCGGCATCGAGGCATTCTTTGTTGCCCAGCTCTCGGCTCCGCTCCTCCGTGGCTTGATCTCGCACTTGTGGGGTAGGCGCCACGGCCGGTTCAGGCCGGTGTGGGACGCCGCAGGTATGAAGAGCCTCATGATGGAGGCGCTCCCGCTCACCTATATCACCGTCGTGGCGGGTTTATATTTCCAGATCGACGGTGTCCTCATCACGCAGCTGAGCACGCTCGTTGAGGCGGGGGCCTACAACTTCGCCTACCGTATCGCGATGAATGTCAACGTCGTCGGCATGGCTCTAGCGTCGGTCCTTGTCGCTCGTTACGCGTCGGCGGCTGCGGAATCCGAGGAAAAGTTCCGGCGAGTGCTTCAGCTTTCGATGAGTCTCATACTGGCGCTTTGCCTGCCTATCGGCCTACTTCTCTGGCCGTTCGACGCAGACCTTATCCGCTTGCTCGGCTCTGAAGAGTTCGTCGCCCTGTCGTCGGCACCCTTACTCCTGCTCTGGATTGCTATATCGGCTTCGATGATGGGCATCCTCGTCTCGGCGGCGCTCGTGGCTGGCCACACGCAGAGGTTCCTCGCCATCCTCAATACGTGCACTCTCCTGCTCAACGTTGGATTGAACGTGGCACTCATTCCCCGGTGGCAAGCCACCGGGGCTGCTGCTGCCCTCGTCGTCACCGAGCTCATCGGGTTGACGATCGCGCTATGGCGCCTGGGCAGGCGCAGCCCCGGGTACTGGCCATGGCGTGATTTCGCCGTACTCACTGGCTGCGTTCTCCTCGCCCTCGCCGTGGAGTACGTCACCGCCGGATTCCTGCCCTGGTTCTTGAGGGCGCTCGTCGTCGCGGGTGTCTTCTTCGGCGCCGCTTACGCGGCCCGGGTCGTCACACCCTCTCGGGTCAGGCAACTCTCTGGAGGCGGATAAGTATGCGATTCAGCCGGTCAGGGATCCAATGACCCTGAGCCCTGCCACAGTGCCGACTGCTGCAGCCTCGTCCGCGGTGAGCGGCACGGCCACCGGGAGGTTTCGAGCTTCGTCCATTCCGGGGCCGAACTCGGTGGAACTGATCGACACGTTTCTCGCGGGGAGGCCTTTGGCCTTCTGGAAGGCCTCGGGCGAGTCGTAGTTCGTAGTTGTGTTGTTGGCGTTGCCCCAACCGAACGCCACAGGATTGTCTATAGTCTTACGCAATGTGAACACATTCCCCGCAAAATTCAGATTCATTGCATCGGCGGCTCGGCCGGTGTTGCGGTCCATGACGTAAACCTGAAACATCGACCTCTGGTTGCCGTCGGCTCCGAATACATTATTGCGAATCGTGTTGTCGCGCAAAATCCACGTGTTCGTCGAATCCCCCTTCGGGTAGCGCGGGTCGTGTCCCATAGGCGCGGGCTGAGCCTGGCGGCGCCAGTCCTGAACCAGGTAGAGGTCGGCCCGCGAGTTGTATCCTGTCGTGTTGTTCGCGATCAGGGTTTTCTCTGTGTTGAGGAGGGCGATGCCTTGCTCGTGGCCGACCACTTGATTGCTTAGGATGGTTCCGGATGAGGACAGCTCGCATGAAATACCGGTGTCGCCGTTTCCGGTTACGAGGTTGCGGGTGATCCGGAAGCCTACCACCGCCTCGTCCAGCCAGATTCCGGTCGCATATCGGACGTCCGAGATTCGGTTATTGTCAATCGTGACGCCCCGAGACTGACCAATCTTGATACCGGCAGAAGATGGCACGTTGTTGAATCGTTCGTAGTTCGCCTCGGTGACTATAGAATTAGTTATGGAGGCTCCGTCGGCCCAGCGTCCGTGGATGCCGAGCATGCCAGCTCGGCGTACCGTCACGCGGTCGAGTCGTCCTGAGCCTGTGCTGCCGTCGCCGTCAAGGGTAATACCTGTTGTGGCGACGTCCTCGACGACAACGTTTTCCACGAGAGTGCGCGGACGTGCAATGTAGAGTGCGCCATACGTCGTGACAGAATTGGCGAAGCGCCGGACGCCGAATCCCCGCAGGGTAACGTCGGGGCTGCCGACGACCAGCGACTGGCTCAGCGTCGTCACGCGGACGTCCTTGCCTGTAGGATCGGTAGCGAGAACGAGTCTGCCCGCGACCTCGTCGATGGCGAACTGGTCACCTTGCGGCGCCTTCGCCACCTGGGGGATTCGTCGGCCGTTGACAAAGACCATTTGGGGCCATCCCGCCATGGTGTTCTGCGGTCCGATGAAGTTGTCGCTGCCGCCCGGTGTGGAGTGGTCGAAGCGGAGGTTGAAGGGGGTCTCCCATGTGTTGCCCTGTCTGCGCCAGGTGGGTGCCGGCCTCGTCCCGTCGAACCACACCGCTTCGCCTGGGTAGGCCTGGATAGTCACCGGTAAGCCGACGAAGACACGCTCGTTATACAGCCCGGCACGCAGGACCACGGTGCCGCCCGCGCGGATGCGTTCAAGAGCTCGCGTGACCGTA
>JAUNUZ010000393.1 GCA_030537915.1 Micrococcales bacterium | reverse complement strand
CGTGATGCGGTGCAACCAGCCCTCGAAGGTGCCGGGACGGTAGGAGCCGAGCGAACGGAAAACCCGGATGAACACGTCATGGGTCAGGTCCTCGGCGTCGTACACATTGCCGGTCAGGCGGTAAGCCAGACGGTAGACGCGGGCAGAGTGCTCCTGGACGACCTCCTCCCAGGACGGCGGGGCCCAGTCAGGATCGGTCTCGGCCGTGGTGTCGAGGTCGGTGGTGGTCTGGTGGTCGGTCGTCGTCACGTCAGTCCTTCGCCCTCGAAGACCAGGGGCCGGAGCTGCTCCGGTTGTCCTTGGATATGATGCCGCGTCAAGCTGGACGGCTGCTGGGCGTTTGTGGACAACACGGTCGAAACCGGGCCCTGATCGGGCCATTAAGCTGCCCCCCATACGGCCCGTGCTAAGGGGCCTGGTGCCACGCGTGATCGCAGCACCGGCGATCGCAGCGGTGGGCACGACGAAGAGGAGACGGCGATGAGTGTGCACAAGCCAGCGAGCTGGGCCTACGCGGAGGACTTCCTCACCGAGCCTGCGCCGATCGAGGCTGCTCGTCGTCGCGGCGAACAACTCGGAGCCACCCCCGTCGGTCCCGGTACCGGTGCTGCGCTGCGCCTCCTCGTCGGAGCCCTGGGAGCCCGGACCGTGTGCGAGATCGGGACCGGCTGCGGGGTCTCGGGTCTCTGGCTGCTGGCTGGGATGCTCGGCGACGGCGTGCTCACGACGATCGATGTCGAGCCCGCGCATCAGCGGGCGGCGCGCAACGCCTATGCCGCGGCGGGCTACCCGCAGCAGCGCACTCGGGTCATCACCGGGGAGGCGTTGTCCGTCCTGCCGCGACTGGCCGACGGCGCCTACGACATGGTTGTCATCGACGCGGACAAGGCGCAGTACCCGGCGTATGTCGAGCAGGCGCTGCGGCTGCTTCGCGTCGGTGGGATCTTGGCCGTGGACAACATGCTCTGGCACGACCGGGTCGCGGACCCGGCGGTCCGGGATGCCACGACGACGATCCTGCGCGACCTCGGCAAGGCCCTGCGCCAGGACGACCGGCTCGCTGCGACCCTGCTGCCCGTGGGCGACGGGCTCCTGGCGGCCGTCAAGCGCTGAGCCCCATCAAAGCGCCGCGGGCTCAGTGCGACCGGGCACGGCATAGCCCCCTACACCGCGCGGGTGTGGGGGGCCGTCGTCACCGAACATGCGCCATCAGCTGGGGACAGCCTCACAGCCCTGAATGGCCTTGCCGAGATTGGCGGCCTCGTCGGGGGTCATCTCGACGACCAAACGGCCGCCGCCCTCGATAGGCATGCGCAGCACAATGCCGCGTCCCTCCTTGGTCACCTCAAGCGGACCGTCACCGGTCCGAGGCTTCATTGCGGCCATCTGTACCCCTTCCATTGAGCGAGTGCCGTCGAGCACTTCTGCGCAGCGGCCCGGCGAGGCGAGGACGCCGACGCCGGCCCCGGGCACCGAAGTGTCTCGTGGGCCAAGCGAGCCGGACGGCGGCGCCAGTCTGCGGACCACCGCTGTTGCAAATGCGACCCCCATTATCGCCCGTGCACGCGCCAAGGTGAAATCGGAATGGGTGAGACTGAGTGCCATGCATGCTCGCTCCGCGCTCTTCGACCTCTACGGCGACCATCTGGTGCGGCGCGAGGGGTGGGCACCCGTCGCCGGACTCGTGCGGATACTCGACGCGCTCGACATCGCGGCCCCCGCCGTGCGTACCGCGGTGAGCCGGATGGTGCGCGAGGGGTGGCTGCGCCCGATCGAGCGGGCGGGGGCGCGCGGCTACGCGACCACCGACCAGGCGCGCAGCCACCTGCAAGGGGCCCACGACCGGATCTACGACACCCGTCCCCGCGGGTGGGACGGGAAATGGGACGTTGTCGTACTCCAGCCGATCGCTACCCGGGCTGTGCGCGACCGCGTCACGGCCCTGCTGCGCTACCTGGGCTACGCCAACCTCTCGGGAACGACGTGGCTTGCCGCGCACCGGCACGACGAGCTCGAGCTGGGCCTGCACGCAGTCGGGGTCGATTGGCACGGGTTCGCCTCGCGGCTCGACGGCGACGATCGCGAGCTGGCGATGAGCCTGTGGGATCTGGAGGACCTCGCGCAGTCCTACCGCCGCTTCACGCGCGAGTTGCTCGCGGTCGGGCCGGCGTCGGATCCGAGCGCTCCAGATGAGGACGACCGGGCGGCCTTCGCGCAGCGCGCCGACCTCGTGCACCGATGGCGGCTCTTCCTTTTCACGGATCCGAGCCTTCCCGCCGACGTGCTCCCCGCCGACTGGCCCCGTCCGCAAGCGGCAACCGCCTTCTGCAGCGCGGCGCAGGAGCTCGCGGCGCCCGCGGACGCCTACGTCGACGAATGCCTGAGCCTGCGGCGACCTCAGAGCGCGTCCACCATGACCACCGCGGCGATGATCATGTCGACGAAGGTCGCCGTGGGGATCACGGCGGGTCGTCGGACGGCGGGGTGAACTGCCAGATCTCCCAGATCCACCACACCTGCGTCGCCATCCCGATGACGATCCAGATGATCATGAGCCACATGAGCTTGGAGCGGGTCAGACGGCGCAGTCGCTGCGGGACGGCCAGATGGGCACCGCCGGTGCGG
>JAUNUZ010000392.1 GCA_030537915.1 Micrococcales bacterium | reverse complement strand
CAACCTGGGCATGATGCGCAACGCCATCGCCGGCTTCGCCCAGGCGCGCGGCGAATTCGTGCTCAAGCTCGATGACGACGACCGGCTGCATCCGGACGCGCTGGCGAAGCTCGTGGCCCCGTTGCTCGCCCACCCGGAGCTGACCCTCAGTTTCGCCTCCTTCGACCTCATCGACGCCGAAGGTCGGCCACTGGCGCAGCGTACGGCCGCTCACGAAGCGCACAGCGGACGAGACCAGCTCTCACCGGGGCGTCACCAACCCTTCGATCGTCTGGTCGCCTGCGGGGCGGTCGGCCTGGTCTGTGCGCTCGTGCGCCGCGACGCGGTCGACTGGGACGCCGTCCCCGACGACGTCGCGACCGCCTACGACCGGCATATCGCCCTCCAGGCCGCTCGACACGGGGCGGCCGCCTGGTACGTCGACCGCCCCCTGGCCTCCTACCGCATCCACGATGGCGCGGACTCCGTGACAGCCGCGACGCGGCAGTCGTTGGGCAGCCTGCGCGCCATCGAGCTCGCGCTCGCAGCCGGGGACCACACCGATCGGGCCGCGCTGCTGCAGGAGGCCCAGCAAGGCGCCCTGCGCACCGCGCGCCTGCTCCTGCGCGAAGCCCGGCCGCGGCAAGCGATTCGCGTTGTCGCGGAGGGTCGCCCCAGCACGCCCGTGCGAAGTGCGCGCGGGGTGTTGTGGCGCGCGGTGCGGCGCCGGCCGGATCGGGCGCTGCTGCGGCTCGCCGCCGTGGCGAGCCTGCCGACTGGCCTCGCACGGCGGGTCGCCCGCCACCGCCAAGCCGCCCACGAACGACGGGACGTAACCCTCAGCCGATCGAATAGTTCGGTGCCTCGACGGTCATCTCGATGTCGTGCGGATGCGACTCCTTGAGCCCGGCCGCGGTTATCCGGACGAACCGACCCTTGCGCTGCAGCTGCGGGATCGTCTGCGCCCCGACGTAGAACATCGACTGTCGCAGACCCCCGATGAGCTGGTAGGCGACCGCCGAGAGCGGGCCGCGGTAGGCCACCTGGCCCTCGATGCCCTCGGGAACCACTTTGTCGTCATCTGTGACGTCACCCTGAAAGTAGCGGTCCTTGGAGTAGGACACCCGGCCCCGAGAGGCCATCGCACCGAGCGATCCCATGCCGCGATAAGACTTGTACTGCTTGCCGTTGATGAAGACGAGCTCGCCGGGGCTCTCCTCGCAGCCCGCGAGAAGCGACCCGAGCATGACGCTGTCCGCTCCCGCGACGAGGGCCTTGGCGATGTCCCCGGAGAACTGCAGTCCGCCGTCGCCGATGACCGGCACCCCGGCGGGGCGAGCGGCAAGGGAGGCGTCGTAGATGGCGCTCACCTGCGGCACCCCGACGCCTGCCACGACCCGCGTCGTGCAGATCGAACCCGGGCCGACGCCGACCTTGATGCCGTCGGCACCCGCATCCACGAGTGACTGCGCCCCGGCCCGGGTGGCGACATTCCCACCGATGACGTCGACGGCAGCAGCAGCCGGCTCGGCCTTGATCCGCCGGATCATGTCGATCACGCCGCGCGCATGCCCGTTGGCCGTGTCGACGACCAGGACATCGACGCCCGCTTCGACGAGGGCCATCGCGCGTTCCCAGGAGTCGCCCCAGAAGCCGATCGCCGCGCCGACCCGCAGGCGCCCCGCGTCGTCCTTCGTGGCCTGGGGATACTGCTCGGACTTGACGAAGTCCTTGACCGTGAAGAGCCCGCGCAGTCGGCCACTATCGTCGACGAGCGGCAGCTTCTCGATCTTGTTCTTGGCCAGGAGGGCCAGGGCGCGCTCCTTGGCGACCCCCACGGGGGCCGTGATGAGCGGCATCTTCGTCATGACCTCGCAAACCCGACGCTGCGGGTCGCTCTCGAAGCGCAGGTCCCGATTCGTGATGATGCCGAGCAGACGTTCCTCATCGTCGACGACGGGCAAGCCCGAGATGCGGAATTGGGCGCACAGCTCGTCGACCTGGCGCAGCGAAGCGTCCGGCCCGACCGTCACGGGGTCGGTGATCATGCCCATCTCGGAACGCTTCACCTGGTCGACCTGGCCGGCCTGCTCCTGCTCGGACAGGTTGCGATGCAGCACGCCCAGCCCACCCTGACGGGCCATCGCCACGGCCATCCGAGACTCCGTCACCGTGTCCATCGCCGCGGACAACAGCGGCATCCGCAACTCGATCCGCCGGGTCAGCCGGGTCGTCGTGTCTGCCTCGGAAGGGATCACGTCGGTCTCGCCGGGCAGCAACAGAACATCGTCGTAGGTCAGGCCGGTGCGCGCGAAGGGGTCCGGCGTGCGCTCGCTCGCATAGGCCGACAGGCTGTCCGGACGAGGGTCGGGCAGTGCGGGGTCTTGCGCGAACGACACCGAATCCATGGGACCGAGTCTAAGCGCCGAGGAGACGGTCTCAGTCCGAGGTCGGTGTCGACTGCGGCAGCGCCGTGCCGGACCGGATCGTCGCCGTCTGGGCGCGCTTGACCGACTTCGATGCGACCTTGGCCCGTTTCGTTGCCGCGGCCGCCCTCGCCCTGGTCGCCGCCGCGGACCGCACGCGCTGCGAACTGGTGCCACCACGGGTCAAGCTGGTCGCCGACGGGGTCGTGCTGGTCGCCGA
>JAUNUZ010000391.1 GCA_030537915.1 Micrococcales bacterium | reverse complement strand
GGAGCACCCGCTCGCGCAGTGCTCACACGTGCTCGGCGTCGAGACCAGGTCGAAAGGCCGGGAGCGGAAGCGGTACATCGCGCCGGTCAGGGCCCCGACCGGGCAGATCTGCACGGTGTTGCCAGAGAAGTAGGAGTCGAACGGCTCGTCCTGGAAGACGCCGATCTGCTGCTGGGCCCCCCGCTCGACGAGAACGATGAAGGGGTCGCCGGCGATCTGATCGGAGAAACGCGTGCACCGCTGGCACATGATGCACCGCTCGCGATCCAGAAGCACCTGCGCGGAGATGTTGACGGGCTTGGGGAAGGTCCGCTTGACGTCGTCGAAGCGGCTCGTCCCCCGCCCGTTGGACATCGCCTGATTCTGAAGGGGGCACTCGCCGCCCTTGTCGCACACCGGGCAGTCGAGCGGGTGGTTGATGAGCAGCATCTCCATGACGCCGTGCTGCGCCTTGTCGGCTACGGCCGAGGTGTACTGCGTCTGGACCTGCATGCCCTCGCTGACCGTCATCGTGCACGAGGCCTGCGGCTTGGGCATGGGGCGCAGCTGACCACCCGGGCCGGGCGTGGCGACATCGACGAGACACTGTCGGCAGGCGCCGGCCGGCTCCAGGAGTGGATGGTCGCAGAAGCGCGGAATCCTGATGCCGACGCGCTCGGCGGCACGAATGACGAGGGTGCCCTTGGGCACGCTCACCTCGACACCGTCGATGCCGAGGGTGACCATCTCGATCGGCGGGGTCGGCGCCGGCATCTGCGCGTTGCCGCCCTGGCCGACGGCATTGCTGCCCGACGCGGGGCTGGTCGGCACGGTCATGAGGACACGCTCTCCTTGGCGAACAGGGTGGACCGCTGCGGCGGGAAGGACACGTCGACCGGCGTCGTCATCGCCATCTCGAATTCTTCACGGAAGTACTTGATGCCGGACTGCACCGGGCTCGTGGCGCCGTCGCCGAGCGCGCAGAACGCACGTCCCAGGATGTTGTCGGCGATGTCGTCGAGCTTGTCGATGTCGCCGGGCAGGCCCTGGCCCGCCTCCAGCCGGGTGAGGATCTCGCGGAACCAGTAGGTGCCCTCGCGACACGGCGTGCACTTGCCGCAGGACTCGTGGGCGTAGAAGTCGATCCAACGCGAGACGGCCTTCACGACGGACACCGTCTCGTCGAAGATCTGCAGCGCGCGGGTGCCAAGCATCGAGCCGGCGGCCGCGACGGACTCGAAGTCCAACGGCACGTCAAGGTGTTCGGCGGTGAACAGCGGCGTTGAGCTACCGCCCGGCGTCCAGAACTTCAGCTCGTGACCGGCTCGGACGCCGCCCGCCATATCGAGCAGCTCGCGCAACGTGATGCCCAGCGGCGCCTCGTACTGGCCCGGGTGTGTGACATGCCCGGACAGGCTGAAGATGCCGAAGCCCTTGGACTTATCGGTGCCCATGTCTGCGAACCAGTCCGACCCGTGCAGCGCGATCGAGGGGACCGAGGCGATCGATTCCACGTTGTTCACGACGGTCGGGCGGGCGTACAGGCCCGCGACCGCCGGGAAGGGGGGCTTGAGCCGCGGCTCACCGCGCCGACCCTCCAGGGAGTCCAGCAACGCTGTCTCCTCGCCGCAGATGTAGGCACCGGCCCCGGCGTGCAAGGTGATGTCGAGGTCGAACCCACTGCCGAGGATGTCCGTGCCGAGGTAACCCGCGGCCTTGGCTTCCTGGATCGCCTGCAGGAGGCGCCGATAGACGTGCACGACCTCCCCGCGCAGATAGATGAAGGCGTGATTGCAGCCGATCGCATACGACGTGATGACCATGCCCTCGATGAGGAGCTGCGGGGCAGCCAGGAGCAGGGGGGTGTCCTTGCAGGTCCCCGGCTCGGACTCATCGGCGTTGACGACCAGGTAGCGGGGGCCGCCATCCGGGGGTGGTAGGAATCCCCACTTCATCCCGGTGGGGAAGCCTGCGCCGCCGCGGCCGCGCAGCCCGGAGTCCTTGGCCTCCTGGACGAGCTCCTCGGGCGGCCGGATCAGCGCGGCACGCAGGGCTTGGTAGCCCTCGTTGCGCTCGTAGGTCTCCAGCGTCCATGACTGCGGGTCGTCCCAGAACCGCGTGAGGATCGGCGTCAGCTGCGTCGCCATGCTCACTCACCGACCTTTCCGTCGCCGGGCTTCTCATCAGGGGCGTTGGCCGGGGTGTCGGCCGAGCTGCCCTCCTGCGCCGTCGCGGGGGCGCCCTGAGCCGAACCACCGCTCGAGGGCGTCACGGACGGCTCGGTGTCGGCCTCGGGGCTTGTCTGCGCCCTCGTCGCTTCGTCCTGACCACTGCGATCGTGCGGGTCGGCCGGTGCCGTCCACCCCTGTTCGTGAGCGACCCGCAGGCCCGCGAGAGAGGCGGGGCCGGCTCCGAGACCCTCACTCGCCCGACCGTCCGGGAAGCCCGCGAGCACGCGCGAAACCTCGGTGAAGGTGCAGACTCGGTCGGACCCGCGCGTCGGACGCACCTGGTCACCGGCCCGCAGCGTGTCGACGAGCTCGATGGCGGACTCGGGAGTCTGGTTGTCGAAGAACTCCCAGTTGGCCATGACGACCGGGGCGTAATCGCACGCGGCGTTGCACTCGATGCGCTCGAGCGTGATCGCGCCGTCCTGCGTCGTCTCGTCGT
>JAUNUZ010000390.1 GCA_030537915.1 Micrococcales bacterium | reverse complement strand
GCGACCTCCGCCGTGACAGGGCGGCGCGCTAACCAACTGCGCTACGGGGCCTCGTGATGAGGTGGTGCGTATCCCCAACGGGATTCGAACCCGTGCTACCGCCGTGAAAGGGCGGGGTCCTA
The DNA here is from genome assembly GCA_030537915.1 of Micrococcales bacterium. Taxonomy (GTDB): domain Bacteria; phylum Actinomycetota; class Actinomycetes; order Actinomycetales; family Dermatophilaceae; genus Kineosphaera. The sequence continues at coordinate 2,535 of JAUNUZ010000390.1, read as the reverse complement.
GGCCGCTAGACGATGGGGACCTGTGCGATCACTCGCCAGGCCCTCGCCGCCTTCGCGACCAACAGCTCGGATCCGTCGAGGACTTCCGAAAGCATAGGGCACGCCGCGCCCCATCGCCAAAACGCACCCGGCCCCAGCCCCCCACCCGGCATTGCCGCAGTTCAGCGACTCGACGCGGGCCGCGACCCGGCTACCGACGGGCAGCCCATTCCAACAGCCGGTCGCACTCCCACGTCGTGACGATGCGCTCGGCCGGGACGCCGAGGCGCTGGGCCCGCGCCGCCCCGTAGGCGAGGAAGTCGAGCTGCCCTGGGGCGTGGGAGTCGGTGTCGATGCTGAAGAGGCATCCGATCTCCAGGGCGAGCTCGATGAGCTCGTCGGGCGGGTCGCACCGCTCGGGGCGGGAGTTGATCTCGACCGCGACATCGTGCTCGACGCACGCCTCGAAAACGGCCCGGGCATCGAACTGGCTCGGCGGGCGCGTCCCCCTACCGCCCTCGACGAGCCGGCCGGTGCAATGGCCCAGGACGTTCGTGCGCGGGTTCTGGATCGCGCCGAGCATCCGCTTCGTCATCGTCGCGGCAGGGCTGCGGAGCTTGGAGTGGACCGAGGCGACGACGACATCGAGGCGCTCGAGCAGCTCGGCCTCTTGGTCGAGGCTGCCGTCGGCAAGGATGTCGACCTCAATGCCGGCCAGCAGCCGGAAGCCGGAGCCGCTGACGTGGGCGTCGACGGCAGCGACGACCTCGAGCTGCTTGCGGAGTCGCTCTTCGGATAGCCCGTTGGCGACCCGCAGGCTGCGGGAATGGTCGGTGAGCGCGAGGTATTCGCGGCCCAGTTCCATGGCGGTCGCCACCATCTCCTCGATGGGCGAGCCACCGTCGGACCAGTTGGAGTGCGAGTGCAGATCGCCACGCAACTGCGTCAGGAGCGGTTCGCTGCCCTGCACCAGCGGATCCGCGGCTCCGGCGGCCTCGAGGTCGAGGAGGTAGTCGGGGCGGCGCCCCTCGATCGCCTGCGCGATGACCCTGCCGGTGCTCGCACCGATCGCCGACAACTCGGTCAGGGTGCCGGCGGCGGCCCGGTCGGCGAGTTCCTGCGGGTCGAGCCGCACGATCGTCGCGGCGGCCTTGCGAAAGGCCTCGACCCGGCGCATCTCACCGCGGCTGCGCTCCATGAGGAAGGCGATTCGCCGCAGCGCGGCCAGCGGTTCGATCGCGTCGTCGTGAGTGCCCGTGGTCGTGTCCCGGTCCGCCATGCACACCATCTTGGTCGAAGGCCGCCATGGGGTGGGGTCAGCCTGCGCTGAGGTCGATGTCTGCGCCGCTCTTGATGGACACCTTTTGCGGGGAGCCGGGGACGTTGTTCACGCTGCTGGCGACGTCGCCGGCGCCAAACAGGTCGAGCTCGGCAACCGTTCCTTTCAGGCCCAGGTCGACGTCGTCGGGGGTCTCGATGAGGGTGCTGGCGACATCTTCGTCGTAGGTGAGTTTGACGTCGCCCCCGCTGGAACGCACGGTCACCGCCGGCGCGGAACGCACCTCGCCCCGGACGTCACCGTTCCCCGTCTGCACCCAGACCCGCCCCGCCACGTCGGCGAGCCGGACGTCGCCCCGCTGCGTCCGCACACCCATGTCCGCGGTCAGCTTCTCGAACTCGACGTCTCCGCGGTCTGTGGTCACCGAGAGCCCTGCCATCGTCCCGGTGGCGCGTACGTCGGCATTGCCACTATCCAGCGTGAGGTGGGTACCGGTCGGCACGTCGAGTTCCACCGCGGAGCCCCCGACCCAGGAACCCGTGCAGGTGATGGTCCCCGACGGCTCGTCAGCCCGGACGGCCGGCAGGACACAATTCCCCGGGAAGGTCGAGCTCGAGCGCATCGTGAGGGCCGCTCCGGGCACACTGCGGATTCGGACGTCGCTGGCCCCCTCGACCTGCATATGCAGATTCTTCGGTGCGGCGTTCACGGTGTCGGACGTCGAGCTGTAGTCGCCGTTGCCTAGCCACAACCCTCCGCCGACCAGAAGCAGGACGGGCAGCAGGCCCAGGCGTCCGAGGCGTGGCCGGGCCTTCTTCGACACTGTATCGACGGCCGATCGGTGCGGATCCGGCCCGGCAGGACCGGTCGACGACGTGCCGGTGCCCCCGGAGCCAGACGCTCGCGGCGCGTCCTGCGGCCCGCCGCGCGGTCCCACGGATCCCGGGACGCGGACACCACCGCTGTGGCCGTGCCGCTGGACGACCTCCCCGACCTCGGGCAGCTGCGACGGGGGCTGATCGCGCTCCACGCAGATCCCTCCTCTGTAGAGCTGTTGGCTGCTTGGGGGAGCGTTCTGTCACAGCTACATCTCCCCCGGGCCCCTCTACGGTATGCCTCGCCGTTTGTGGTGTTTATCACGACAATGCGAGCGCAGGCCGGTGCAGATCTACACGCAAGGCCCGTATGCAGGCGCAGGTTGAGTTTACGCAGCCGCCAAAAGGTGTCGCAGTTGGACGCCCGACTTCAATAAAGGGCCTCCCACCTGCGAAGATGTA
>JAUNUZ010000389.1 GCA_030537915.1 Micrococcales bacterium | reverse complement strand
CTGATCCTCCGGTAGGCGGCCGCGCGGAGCAACTCATGCGCGAAGTCGTAGCCGCGCCCATGCTCCTCGAGCAGTCGGTGACGCCACAGCTCGTCGACCTGCCGGACCACGGCAGCCTCCGATAGGTCGGACGCCTCGATCAGCAGATTGAGCGTGAAGTCCCGGCCGACCGCGGACGCTAGTTGTGCGACTTGCTGTGCTTGCGCTGATAGTCGTGAGAGCCGGCTATCGAGCACCCCGTCGAGGTCCGTCGCCGTGAGTGGGCCCGGCCTCGCGCTGGTCTTGCGCAGGACTTCGGCGAGGTAGAGGGGATTTCCTCTGGTCGCCGACATCACCAACGCGAGCTCGTCCTCACTCAGCGGGTGCCCGCGTATCCCTGCGGCGAGCAGCGCGGACTCCTCGGCGGATAGATCCCCCAGCGAGAGGTGCTCGGCCCCTCCCGTCGCGCTCATGGCCTGGACCTGCTCCGCGATATCGCTGCGGGCGAGCTCGTCGCGGCGTGCGGTGGCGACCACAAGCAGCGCCGCGGCACCGGTGAAGGACATCAAGAATGACAGCCAGGACACCGTCGCCTTGTCGCACCACTGCAGGTCGTCGATGACAAGCAGGAGCGGACGATCCACGGAAAGGAAGGCCCGGGCGAGGCCCTCGAAGAACTGGACCCGCTGCCACGCGTCGACCTTCGCGCGCCCGCCGCCCAAGCCCGTGCCGGACTGCTCCTCGGGCACCAGTCGCGCGATCTCGGCGCGCCACACGGGGTCGAGCCGCATTGTCGCCATCTTCAGATACGGGTTGCGCAGCCAGTCCGCGACCGGTGCCAGCGGCACGGCGTCTGTGGCAGCGAAGCAGCGCGTCGCCACCACGAGCGCCTCGTCGCCACGCACAGCCTTGGCGAGCTCCTCGACCAGTCGAGTCTTGCCCACACCAGCGTCGCCTACGACGACCGCGAACTGGCAATGGGACTGAGCTGTGCGCCACGATGCCAGCAGCCGCCCCAACTCCGCCTCGCGTCCGACGAATGCCAGCGGTGCGGGCGTCATCACGTGATCAGCCGTGCCGGTCTCCGCGCCGGCCGATCCGTAGCCGCTGTCGGCGAGGGCCGCGTCGAGCTCGGCCTGGGTCTCCGGCGAGGGGCGGACCCCGAGTTCGCGCTCCAAAATGGTGGCGCATTGATGGTAGGTGCGCATCGCGGCCGCCCGGTCTCCGGCACCGCGTTGGGCGCGCATCAGCATCCGATAGCCCGCCTCCTCCAAAGGCTCCAGCAGCGTTCGCCGGCGGGCGAAGACGGCGGCGGCGGTGAAGTCACCGCAACCCAGCCAGTAGTCGCCGACGCGGTCGCACAGTTCGACGCAGGCCCGGCCCAGGTCCTCTCGAACTTCGCACACCCAGTCATCGTGGAGGCCGGGCAGGAACGGCCCGCGGTACAGCGCGAGCGCGCGGGTGCCGTCGGCCTCGACGCCCGCAGGGTCTCCCGCGTCGGCCGCCGCGATCGCGCTTTCGCTGGCCGCGCGGAATTCCTGGACGTCGACCACGCAGCCTGGGCCTTGTCGCCAGCGGAGGGTTTGCGGGTCCACCCGCAGGCAGTCGCTGCCAGCCAACAGGTTGCGCAGATGGTGCAGTTCCCGTCGCAGATTGGTCCGTGCTTGCGCAGTCTCGGAATCAGGCCACAGCAATTGGGCCAGATGCGCGCGGGGCTGCGGGCGCCTATCGTGGCTCACCAGATATGCCAGCAATAAAATGGCACGGGACGAGCCGCCATCCCCGGCTCGCTCTGCGCCGGATATTTTCACGCCGCCGAGCAGATCTACACGAATCGCTGCGGCCATGACCTCACCTGACCTGGAATAGCGCGCCCACGCCAATTCGACGCTACACCGTTGGGCGCAGAGTTAGCGCTTGCCGCCACCGGGGACATTCTCGTCGGACTCAAAATCCGCAAACGTCAAGGCGTCGATTTTTGAAGCGAGCGGCAACCCCGTGGCTGCGAGCATCCCGGTCCAGAACAGCGCATTACCGCCCGACGGGGCCGGGAGAGCACGAGCGCGATCTGCGCGCGCTAGCAATTCGGCCTGGTCGTCCGACAATGCAAATTGCCCGGTAGTCCCGCCAGAACCATGCCAGGATTCAAGGCCAGATCGCTGTGGCACCATTTTAGTGGTGCCATTATCGAGGAGGGAAAATGTCGGTGATGAGCATGCGGCTACCCGTGGCAGTGGCATCCTTGGCCATAGTCACTGGCGCACTATTGACGGGCTGCGGCTCCAGCAACAACGAGGACACGGCACCTGCCGCCACCACGACGTCCGCGGCCGCCAGCACCAGCGCCGAGTCCGACGCGAAAGAGTTGGAAGAGCCGAAAGAAGCGGCGACCGTCGACCCTGAGCCCGCTGGCGGGCAGTCTGGCGTCCAGCCCCCGGGGGCCGGGCAGGACCAGGACGCGCCAGGGTCCGCCCCTGGCGGGCAGAACCCCGCTCCGGCGTCCCCGCCCCAGGCGGGCACCTATTGCGACAATATCGGCGTGACCGTCGGCCCCGTGTTCTGCAACTCCCATAATGTGTGGGACCTGGTGGACAAGCCCCCGCGCAGCCCGGGCGAGGCATGCGACGGCGACGGCCAGCACGCCAAGACCGCAGACGGCGCGTGGATGAGCTGCGTGAACTACGTGTTCGTG
>JAUNUZ010000388.1 GCA_030537915.1 Micrococcales bacterium | reverse complement strand
GTCCGGTTCGCCCGCGCGGTCCTGCCAGGGATGCGGGAGCGGGGCCACGGACGGATCGGCACGGTGACGTCGATCGGCGGAGTGGTCTCACCGCCGCACCTGTTGCCCTACAGCGTTGCCAAGTTCGGCGCGGTCGGCTTCGCCGAGGGTCTCGCGGCCGACCTGGCCGGGACCGGGGTGAGCTCGACCACGATCGTGCCCGGGCTGATGCGGACCGGGTCGCACGAGCGGGCCCACTTCACGGGCGAGCACGAGCATGAGTACGCCTGGTTCGGGCCGGCGGCGTCGCTGCCCCTGCTCACGGTCTCGGCCGAGCGCGCGGCCCGCAAGATCGTCCGCGGTGTGCTGGCCGGTCGTCCGCACGTGGTGATCGGGGCATTGGCGCACGTCGGCATGCGAGTGCACGGCATCGCCCCCGCCACCACGGTGCGGCGCATGGGGCTGGGCAACCGGCTGCTGCCCGCGGCGCCGGGATCACCCGACGAGTCCGCCGTCCTCCTCGGCCGGCAGGCCGTGCAGCGTCTTTCGGAGCGTGGCCAGCGCGCCGTGAGCACCCTGACGACGTGGGGCTCCAGGGCGGCCGAGCAGTTCAACCAGCGCCGGTCCTAGGCTCCGCGGGCGCGCCACAGGCGGGTCTGGTCAGCCTGGCTGGGCGCCCCGGAATACCTGTCCGGTGAGCACCTGTTGTCCCGGGTGTGGCAAAGACTCTGAAGGTTGACATCTGGTCCGACATCGCGTGCCCGTGGTGCTACATCGGCAAGCGCAAGTTCGAGCGCGCCGTGGAGGAGTTCAGCGCAGACGGCCGCGAGGTGGAGGTGGAGTACCACTCCTTCGAGCTGGCCCCGGACACCCCGGTCGACTTCGAGGGCAGCGAGGTGGACTTCCTCGTCGCGCACAAGGGGATGGCGGCTGACCAGGTCGAGCAGATGTTGTCCCAGGTCTCCTCGATCGCCAGCTCGGTCGGCCTCGACTATGACTTCGACGCGATGCAGCACACCAACACGGTGCGCGCTCACCAGGTGCTCCACCTGGCCAAGAGCAAGGGCCTGCAGGTCGAGCTCAAGGAGCGCCTGCTGAAGGCCTACTTCGAGCAGGGCCGGCACGTCGGCCGCGCCGAGGACCTGGCCGACCTCGCCGCCGACGTCGGGCTGGACCGTGACGAAGTGCTGCGCGCGCTGGAGTCCGAGGAGTTCCTGCCCGACGTGCGCGCGGACATCGCCCAGGCCCGCACCTATGGCATCAGTGGTGTCCCCTTCTTCGTCCTGGACCGCACGTTCGGTGTCTCGGGGGCGCAGGAGTCGGCGACCTTCGTCCAGGCGCTCACCCAGGCGTGGGACGAGCAGGCGGCCGTATGACGACGCGACCGATCGGTGGATCGCTGCCCGGGGGCGAGGTGAACCGTTCGCCCTCCGAGGACGAGGAGAGCGCTGCGCCGTCGCCGCCCGAGGAGAGCGTGCCGTCGGTCGCGGCCGGTGGGTTGCAGCTGCTCGGATCGGCCGACGCGGTCGCGTGCGAGGGTGACGTCTGCTGGGTGCCACCCACCGACGCCTGAGTCGACCTGCCTGAGCTGGCGCGCCGGAGCCGCGCGACCCCGGTGCGGACCCATGTCGGCGGGGTCGGCGCGACCCGGGCCGGCCCAGCCCGTCCCCTACAGTGTCCGCATGCCGCAGAGGGCGACACCACAGAGCGCGACACCGCACAGCTCGCCGCCGCGCCGAGCCCGACGCGCCTGGTCCGTCCGCTTCCGGGTGATCGCACTGGTCGTGGCCATGCTGGCGCTCGGTCTGACGGTGGCGGGCGTGGTGACCTTCACGGTCCAGTTCAACCAGCTCAACCAGCGCATCGAGACCGAGCTGCTCCTCGAGGTCGAGGAGTTCCGCAACCTCGCCAACCGCGGCCCGATCCCCGGCCAGGGACCGTTCACCGATCTCGACGATCTCTTCCTCGCCTTCCTGCAGGCATCGGTGCCCGGGGAGCACGAGTCGATGGTCACCATGACGGACGGGCAGACCGCGTTCTATCCAGGCGGCGAGCTCAGCTTTGACCTGAATCTGCCCGAGGTCCGTGAGGAGGTCGCCCGCGTGCACGAGCCCGGCCAGGCCACCATCACAGACTTCGACCTCAACGGTCGCCAGCTGCGGATGGTCGTGGCCGCCGTCGCGCTGCCGGAGGACACCCGGCAGGGCGCACTGGTCGTGGCCATCGACGCCGGCGCTCAGCGCCGCATCATCTGGAACCAGATGGGCACCTATGCGCTGGTCGCGCTCGGCACGATGGTCCTGGCGGGACTGACCGGCTACCTCGTGGCCGGCCGGCTGCTGCGCCCTCTCGGGGAGCTCTCGCGCGCCACGGCGACCATCAACACCGATGATCTGACGGGACGGCTCAAGATCCGGTCGGCGGACAACGACGTGGCCCAGCTGGCCGAGAACTTCAACCAGATGCTGGACCGCCTCGAGGCGGGCGTCGCCGACCAACGACAGTTCCTCGACGACGCCGCCCACGAGCTGCGCACACCGCTGACCATCATCCGGGGCAACCTCGAGCTGATGGAGGTGGGTGACGCCGAGGACGTCGACTCGACCCGCACCCTGGTGCTCGAGGAGCTGGACCGCATGAAGCGCCTGGTGGATGACCTGCTGAGTGAGCTCAACATCTCTGAGATCCAGGAACTCA
>JAUNUZ010000387.1 GCA_030537915.1 Micrococcales bacterium | reverse complement strand
TATATCGACAGTGATCACGTGCTTCGTCGTGTGGTTCGCCTTCTTCGTCACCCCCGCCGTCCCGCTGAGCTTCCTCTTCGTCTCCCTCGTCATCTGGGTCGCATCGACCCGAGGCGTCAACGAGACGGCCGTGTACGCGATGGCCGTGTCCGCCGCCTCCATCATGTTGACGCTGGCCAACATCGGGCCCTTCGCACAGCAGCCGATCATGGCGCGGGCCGCCCTGGGCCAGGGCCTCTCCCTGGTGCTGTGCATGACGGCCATGAGCATCGTCCTGGCCCGCGAGGAGCAGTCGCGTCTGGTCAGCCAGGTGCGCGCCTCGCAGGCGGCGACCATCGCCCAAGCGGTGCTCATGGACGGGATCGTGGCGACCATGGACGACGGGCTCGTCGTCTTCTCCGAGGACGGCAGCGTCCTGCTTGCTAATGCCACCGCGCATGACCTGCTCAATTGGCCCGAGGACAGCTGGGACAACGTAGAGGCGCTCGCTCCGCTCTTCAGTCCCGATGGCAGCCAATCCCTGCTCGTCAATCAGGCCCTGCGCAGCCGGGAGCCCGAACCGGTGGACGTCATGCCGGTCCGCCCCGAGGGCGCGGGCGAGCGCATCATCTCGGCACGGGCCGTCCCCTTCGCCCATGAGGGTACGGTGCAGGTCGTCGTCGTCCTGTTCGACGTCACCGAGCAGCGTCGCCGGACTGCCGAACTCACCAGCTTTGCCGGCGTCATCGCCCACGATCTCCTCAACCCGCTCGGCGCAGTAGAGGGGTGGACCGAGATGCTCGCCGACGAGATCGCCGATGCCCATCCCGGTCTGGGGGAGGGCCCCCTGCGTCGGATCACGGCGTCGGCGGCCCGCATGCGCGGGATCATCAGCGGACTGCTCTCCTACAGCGTTGCCCGCGACGGCACGCTCAGCCGCATCGACCTCGATCTGCGCGAGTTGGTCCAGGACGTCGTCGATGCCCGTTCCAGCGCCGCGATCGCCATGGGCGCCCAGATCCCGGACTTCAGGATCGACGTCGACGCGTCGGTCCGGGTGGACCGCGCGCTGGTGGCGCAGGTCCTGGACAACCTCATGGGAAATGCTGCCAAGTACACGGCTTCCAGCGAACGGCCGGTCATCGAGGTCTCCGCGATGAGGGCGGTCAACGGCTGGGTGACGGTGCGGGTCGAGGACCGCGGGATCGGACTGCCACCCGGTCAGGAGGACGTCGTTTTCGAGGAGTTCCACCGCGTGCCCGAGCACCGCGGCTCTTACGTCGGCACCGGCCTCGGGCTCTCGATCTGCAAACGGATCGTAGAGCGTCACGGCGGTCGCGTCGCGGCGCACCGGCGCCAGGGTGGCGGCTCGTCCTTCGTGTTGACTCTCCCGGCGGCCGGCTCGCTCGTCCCGACCGTTCTCGATCAGGACGCAGTGATCGAGCAGGCGCGGGCCTCCTCGGCGGCCGCCGAAAAGGCGGCCATGGTCCAGGCCCAGCAGGATCAGTTCGACTGGGTGTTGGCCCAACCTCGAAGTCGCCTCGACGCGCCTCTGGCAGAGTCGCCGTGCCTTCAGGGTTCCGGGCCGGGTAAGCAGTCCTCCGGTGGCAACACCAGCGAGCGCCCGACAACGTAGGCTGTCGGCTCGTGGCTGTCGACTTTGCTTCCCAGATCAAGGACCTTCGTCAGACGATGGCGTCCGTGCGCGGGGTGACCGACCTGGACGCACTCCGGGTGCAGGTGACCGACCTCGAGCAACAGGCCTCCGCGCCCGACCTGTGGGATGACCAGGAGAGGGCCCAGCAGGTGACGAGCAGCCTGTCCCGCACCAACTCCGAGATCGAGCGGATCCAGGGGATGGACCGGCGCATCGAGGACCTCGAGGTGCTCGTCGAGATGGGCACCGAGGACGGGGGTGACGCCGAGACGATGGCCGAAGCTGAGACAGAGTTGGCGGCCCTGACCCGGGCCGTCGGCGAGCTCGAGGTCCGTACGCTGCTCAGCGGCGAGTACGACCAGCGTGCGGCCGTGGTGACCATCCGCTCCGGTGCCGGTGGAGTTGATGCCGCCGACTTCGCGGAGATGCTGATGCGCATGTACCTGCGCTGGGCGGAGCGGCACGGCTACCCGACCAAGGTCATGGATACTTCCTACGCCGAAGAAGCAGGCCTGAAGTCCGCGACCTTCGAGGTCGATGTGCCGTACGCCTTCGGTCACCTGTCCGTCGAGGCCGGCACTCACCGCCTTGTCCGGATCAGCCCTTTCGACAACCAGGGTCGCCGCCAGACCTCCTTCGCGGCCGTGGAGGTCATTCCGCTCATCGAGACCACGGACTCCGTCGAAATCCCCGAGAACGAGCTGAAGATCGACGTCTTCCGGTCATCGGGTCCCGGGGGTCAGAGCGTGAACACGACCGACTCCGCGGTACGAATGACGCACCTGCCCACGGGGATCGTCGTGTCGATGCAGAACGAGAAGAGTCAGATCCAGAACCGCGCGGCTGCCTTGCGGGTCATGCAGTCGCGGCTGCTCCTGCTCAAGCGCCAGGAGGAGGCGGCGGCCAAGAAGGAATTCGCCGGGGACGTCAAGGCAAGCTGGGGCGACCAGATGCGCTCCTACGTCCTGCACCCCTACCAAATGGTCAAGGATCTGCGCACCGAGCATGAGGTCGGCAACACCTCGGCGGTCTTCGACGGCGACA
>JAUNUZ010000386.1 GCA_030537915.1 Micrococcales bacterium | reverse complement strand
CCTGGCCCGGCGTCTCGCGGACGCGGCCGGAACCCCACTTATCACCGTCTTGCTCGTCGTCCACGGCATCACGCCCTTTGCGGAGTCCGTCATGGGCTTCGGCATCGGCGCGATGATCGGGGTCCCGCTGCTGCTGCACGTCGGCATCCCGCCCGCGCGCGCCGCGATCATCGCCCTGCTCGGCCTCGCCGCCGTCCCTTGGGGCGCGATGGCGCCCGGTATCCTCGTCGCGGCCGGCATGACCGGGCTGGACTTCCACGACCTCGGCGTCGCCAGCGCGCGCCTGTCTCTGCTGCCGTTCGTCGTTTGCGGGATCGCCGCCGTACTCGTCGCCTTCGGCCGCCAGGCCCGGTTGCCGGGATTGCTCGCGGCGACGGCGACCGGTGTCGTCTTCTGCGCGGGCGTCATCGGCGCCAATATCGTCGCGGGGACGCCCCCCGCCGGGGCGCTGGGAGCGCTCATCACCATCCTCGTCATCCTCGCCTGGACGCAGCTGGGGCGCGGGTTCGCAGGCACCCGCCAGCGGGCGGAATGCCTCGTCGAACACGAGACCGAGCGGTCGGTTGTGCAGGGCCCCGACCACGCGGCCGAGGGAGACACACCCGTCCCAGGTCGCGCGCAAAACGTGGGCGTCGGCCACAGCGAAGGGGGCGGCCACAGCGAGGTCCTGCGGGCCATGCTCCCCTACGCGGTGCTCCTGGGAGGGGTGCTTGTCGCGCGCGCGGCCACGGGCTCGCTGCCCGACGAGGCGCTCGGCCGTTACGTAGCCTCCCCCGGGCTGTGGCTAGCGGTCGCCTGCCTCAGCGAATACGTCCTGCATCGGCTCTACCGAGACCCCAGCAGCGTCCATGCCGCCGTCGGCACGGCGTGGCACTCCTGGCGCGCTGTGGCCCCCGCGACCGCGTCGTTCGTGCTCGTCGGCATCCTCATGGTCGTTGCCGGCATGACGGCGGCGATCGCCGCGGCCGCGACGACGATCGGTCCCGCCTACAGCTTCTTCGCGCCGACCCTCGCCGGGATCGGCGGCTTCCTGACCGGTTCGAACGCCGGCGCCAACGCGATGTTCGCCGCGCCCCAGGCCCAGGCGGCGCAGGCCCTCGGCAAGCCGGTCATGGAGTTCGTCGCGATGCAGAACGTCGGAGCCTCCCTGCTGACGATGGCCTCACCGGGCCGGGTGCTCCTCGCCGTCCGGATGTGCCCGCCCGGATCGACGTCGATGCGCGGCACGACGCTGAGCCTCGTCGCGATCGACGCGGTCGTCATCGCCGGGCTCGGGGTGGTCACCCTGTTGATGTGACCCAGATGGGCGAGGACCAGGCCATCTCGCCGTCCACGAGGATGAGCCGGGCGTAGTAGTAGCTCGTCGCACCGTCGGCGCGGTCAGCGACCCCGGTGATGTCCTCGTCAGTGAAGTCGGCGTCGAGCTCCCGGCACCGCAGGGACTCCAGCACCCCGATGCTCGCCAGCATTGAGAGCCGTCCTGGGGTCGCGACAGCGGGACTCGCAGGGTCGACTTCGAGACTCCCTGTCGCCACCCCGTCGGCGATCTCGCCGAGTGTCCGCGTCACCTCGCGCAGGCCGCAACGCACCTGCACCGTGGCCTCTCGCGGGCCCACGATGCTCACCTCCACGCAGCCGCGCTGGGCTCCGTAGGGTTCACCGAAGCTGTAGGTCCGATGCGCCCACGCGATCCGGTCCGTGGCCCAGGCCGTCACCTCGGGTCCGACGAAGTCCGGGACGACGAATCTCGCGCCGTTCACCCTCATGTCCCCGTCCCACGTCGTCGTCACGTCCGACTCACCCCACTCGAGTCGGAAGTCGACGCGCGTGTCGACGCCCGCTTCCGTGTGCTCTTCCGTGTCCGTGCCCGCAGCTGTGTCCGAGCCAGTACCCGACTCTGTGTCGCGTCGCGCGGTGCCCGGCGCACCCGGGCGCACCGAGTGAACGACGTGCCCGTCGCGGATGAGGTCGAGCCGGGCGATGTCGGCGTAGGCCTGCGCGTGCACCGTGAACTCGCGCCGGCCCGAGCACGTCACTTCCTCGCCCATGAGGTGCTCGCCCAGCCGTAGGTCGATGACCACGTCGCGGGTCGTGGCCGCGAACGTCCTACGGGCATAGAGACCCTCGAAGATGTCGCCGCGGCTCAGGGATGAGGCGAGCACTCCGACGTAGCTCGCGCCGTGCCCGTGGTCGGAGGAGGCGATGAGCCCGAAGCGGTGGCCGCGCTCCAACCCATCGAGCATGAACGTGCCGGTCGCGGTCCCGTCGCTGTACTGCCGGAAGCAGTTGCCGGACTCGTAGTTGCCGCGGCACGCCTGGAAGACCTCGACGAGACGGCTGTAGCGCTCGTCGTAGAAGTCCCAGTCGTTGTGCACCATCGCGCTGCCCGGGTGGTGTGGGATCGTGATCGCCGGGAAGTCCGGGAACTGCGCCAGCCCCGCCCAGAGCCCCGCCGGATCGGTCGTGCCGTCGGCGAACGCCGAGAAGATCGGGGCACCCCGCGCGACGTCGCCGTAGATGACGTTCTGGTGGCCGCGCTCGGCCGAGGTCCACTCGAAGCCGTAGAGGGGGATGAAGCGGTCCGGCACGTGCAGGAGGTCGGCGATCTTCTGGATGCTCCACCACTGGTAGGCCGTCGAGTTCTCCGCGTGGTCGGTGACGGCCCAGAAGTCGTATTCGCAGACGT
>JAUNUZ010000385.1 GCA_030537915.1 Micrococcales bacterium | reverse complement strand
CTCGCGGTGCTCGGCTTCAACCTGCTCGGGGACGGGCTGCGCGACCTGCTCGACCCGAAGATGGAGGACCAGCGGTGAGCGCGTCGCGGCCCGTCCTTGACGTGCCCGTGCTCGACGTGCGCGGCCTCGCGGTCCGCGTGGGGCACAGCCCGCTCGTGCAGGACGTCGACCTCGCCGTCGCCCGCGGCGAGCGTGTCGGGCTTATCGGTGAGTCCGGCTCCGGCAAGTCCCTCACCGCGTTGTCGATCATGGGCCTGCTGCCGCAGGGGTTGGTAGCCGACGGCTCGATCCAGCTCCAGCGGCCGTCGTCGACGGGTACGAGCCGGCCCGAGGCGGCCGGTTCTGCGATGGAAGTGGTCGGGGCCGACGAGCGGACGCTGTCCGAGGTGCGCGGCCGCCAGGTTGCCATGGTCTTTCAGGAGCCGATGACGGCCCTCAACCCGACGATGCGGATTGGTGACCAGGTCGCGGAGACGATGACTATCCACGGGATGGACACTCGTCAGGCGCGTGCTCGCGCGCTCGACTTGCTCTCCGACGTGCGGTTGTCCGACCCGGCGAGCGCAGCCCGGGCCTACCCTCACCAACTCTCCGGCGGTCAGCGCCAGCGGGTTGTCGTCGCGATCGCCCTGGCCAACGACCCGGCGCTGCTCATCTGCGACGAACCGACGACCGCCCTGGACGTCACCGTGCAGGCGGGGGTGCTGGATCTCATTGTCGCCGGGGCCACCGCCCGCGACGCCGGACTCCTCTTCATCACCCACGACCTCGCCGTCGTGGCGACCGTCTGCCACCGGGTCGCCGTCATGTACCGCGGGCGCATCGTCGAGACCGGTCCGGTCGAGCGGGTGCTCACCCGACCGGCCCACGACTACACGGCCACCCTCGTCGCCGCCTCCGACCTCAGCGTCGTCGACGAGCGTGGCCGTCTCGGCTTCGACAGCGGCGCCCGCGGACCGCGCCGAACCGACCGGCTCTCGCGGCCAAGTTCGACCCATGGGAACTCGGGGGAGCCCGGCGCCCCGGCGCTCGAGATCGCGGATGTCACCCGCACCTACCGACGGACGCGTACCTCGCTGTTCAAGCCTGCCCCCACCGTCGAGGCGCTCAAGGGGGTCAGTCTGAGCGTGCGCCGCGGCGAGCGTCTCGGGATTGTCGGCGAATCTGGATGCGGCAAGTCGACATTGCTGCGGATCATGGCCGGGCTCGACCAGCCGACGAGCGGCTCGGTGCGCATTGTCGGGCGCGAGATCGCAGGCATCCCCGAGCGGCGTCTGAGCTTCGTCCGCGACCTGCTCCAACTCGTCTTCCAGGACCCGATGAGCTCGTTGGACCCCCGGATGCGGGTCCACGAGATCGTCGCCGAACCTCTCGTAGCCCAGGGGCGGGGCGCCGAACGTGGCCGCATTCCAGAACTGCTCACCGCCGTCGGCCTCGAGCCGGAGTCCGCGCGGCGCTACCCTCATCAGTTCTCCGGCGGGCAACGTCAGCGCATTTCGATCGCGCGCGCCCTCGCCCCGGATCCAGAGATTCTCGTCGCCGATGAACCGGTCAGCGCCCTGGACGTCTCCGTGCGCGCTCAGGTGCTCAACCTCATGTCGGATCTCGTCGACGAGTTCGGCCTCACGCTGGTCTTCGTCAGCCACGACTTGTCGGTCGTGCGGCACCTGTGTGAGCGGGTCATCGTCATGGAGGGCGGCCGCATCGTCGAGGAGGGGCCGACCGCCAGGGTCTACCAGGACCCGCAACACCCCTACACGCGCGGCCTCGTCGCGAGCATCCCCACCCTGGCCGGAGCGCTGGCCGGGGTCGACGCAGCCCGCCTCGCCAGAGGCGTGCGCGCGGCCGCAGAAAAGGAGCCCAAGCCGTGAGCGACGTCCCGTCTGCCGCCGAAGCCGTCTCGGGCGCGGCGCAATCCACAGACCGAGCCGGGGTTTCGGTTCGGCCCGGGCCCACGAACTCCCTGCGGGATGTGGCAGGGCTGGGCGTCGGGCACGCGACCTTGCGCCGCCACGGCTGGCTCACCGGGACGACCGTCGTCCTCGCCCCCGACGAGGGCATGGTCGCCGGCGTCGACGTGCGCGGCGGGGGACCGGGCACCAGGGAGACCGACCTGCTCGACCCGCGCAATATCGTCGAGCGGGTGCACGCGATCTGCCTGTCCGGGGGCAGCGCCTTCGGACTGGCGGCCGCCGACGGCGTGATGCGGGCGCTCTTCGAGAGCGGTGTCGGGCTGTCGATGGGAGCACCGGGGGAGGTCGTGCCGCTCGTGCCGGGCGCCGTCGTCTTCGACCTCGGGCGTGGCGGTGTCTTTGCGAATCGGCCGGACGAGGGCACCGGTCGCGCGGCCTACGCCGCGGCCAAGCGCCATCGGGACGAGGGTTTCGTCGACCCCGCGGACGCGCCTCTGGAGGCCGGGGTCATCGGCGCCGGGACGGGTGCGAAGTGCGGTGGCTTCAAGGGCGGCATCGGTTCGGCGAGCGCGGTCCTGGCAGACGGCACGACGGTGGCAGCCCTCATCGTCCTGAACGCCCTCGGTGAGCCCGTCGACCCCGCAACCGGTGAGCTCTACGCGCGGCGCTTCCTCCTGCCGGGCGAGCTAGTCTCTCTGGGCATTCCAGGCGCGGCGGACGTCGCCGCGGCCCGAGCGAGCGCGGCCACCGCGCCACCGCAACCGGTCGGTCGGCCC
>JAUNUZ010000384.1 GCA_030537915.1 Micrococcales bacterium | reverse complement strand
TCGCGTCACTACCCATCAAGGTCGCCCAGTCGAGGTCCTTCTCCCCCAGCTCGGCCACCGCCTCGGACCGCTGCAGGATGACGCAGTGGTCGGGCTTGTGGGAGCTGCGACGGATAGCCGCGTCGAGCATCGGCTTGTAGGGGATGGTGCGGTTCGGCTCGATTCCGCAGGAGGCAGCGACCAGGACCTTCGGCGCGGCGTCCTCGATCCGCACAGCGAGCTCGGCCGGTGCGAAGCCGCCGAAGACCACCGAGTGGATCGCGCCGATCCGGGCGCAGGCCAGCATCGCCACCAGCGCCTCGGGGACCATCGGCATGTAGATGACGACCCGATCGCCCTTCTCGACCCCGAGAGAGGACAACACGCCGGCAAATTTGGCGACCTGTTCGAGCAGCTGAGCGTAGGTCAACGTGCGCGACGTGCCAGTGACCGGGCTCTCGTAATGGATCGCGGGCTGATCCGCCCGGCCGGCGATGACATGCCGGTCGACGGCGTTGTAGCAGGTGTTCATCGTCCCGTCGGGGAACCACCGGTAGAACGGCGGACGGGACTCGTCCAGCGCGGAGGTCGGCCGCTTGATCCAGTCGACACAGTCGGCCACCTCCCCCCAGTAGCCCTGCGGATCGGTGGTGCAGCGGTCGTGGACTTCGCGATAAGCGCCGGTGATCATGGGCCCATCTTGGCCTGTCGGAACCGGTGGGGACAGGGCTCTAAGGCCCTTGCCCGCTTCCGCCGCTCACCGCGCCCGACGCGGACGCCATCATGGAGCGATGGATATCGAGTCGATCGCCGCGCTGCGGGCGGCCCTGGCCGACGGGGCTTCGCTGTCCCACCTGCGTCTGCAGGGCCTGGACCTGCGCGGGCACAAGGACATCTTCGACGGGCGGACCGACATCGAGGGGCTGGTCGTGCTCGGCGGCCAATTCGGAGAAGGTCTGGGCCGGTGGCTCGTGCGCGCCGGGGCGATCGTCTTCCCGCCCGCTCCGCATGCACCCGTCGATCCCTACCGCGGTTCGCTCTACGAGGCCCGCGAGCTCTACGCCCAGCTTGACGAGGCCGGTTACAACGCGACGCCCGACGCGCTCGCCTACGTGTGGATGCACGATCCCGAGCACGCCCACGACACCTACGCCGCCGTCCTGCGGGCTATCCACGACGCGGCGATGGACGACGCGCTCGACGACGTCATTGACGGCCGGGCCGTCGTCGGCGTCATGGGCGCGCACCAATGGCGGCGCGGCACCGCGCAGTTCGCCAGCGCCGCGGCCTTGGGCCATCGGCTCGCCCAGCACGGAGCGCTGGTCGTCACCGGCGGTGGACCGGGCGCCATGGAGGCGGCCAACCTCGGCGCCTACGCGACGGACGCAGCCGGGCTCGAGGCGGCCCTGACATGCGTGAGCGCGGTCCCCTGCTACACCACGGACCTGCGCGCCTGGGCGCGCTGCGCGTTCGAGGCGACCCAGCTGGCCCGACCGCACGGGTGGGAGGGTCCGGCGCGCAGCGTCGGGATCCCGACGTGGTTCTACGGTCACGAACCACCCAACGTCTTCTGCGACGCCATCGCCAAGTTCTTCTCCAACGCCCTGCGCGAGGACGGCCTGCTCGCCGGTGCCCGCAACGGAGTCATAGCGCTGCCCGGGGCGGCCGGAACCGTGCAGGAGATATTCCAGACGGTCACGCCGCTCTTCTACGCGCTCCCCGGCGCCGTGCTGCCACCGCTCGTGCTCGTCGGGGCCCACCATTGGACCGTCGACGTGCCGGTCTGGCCGGCTGTGCAAGCGCTTGCGCGGGGTCGCGAGATGGCAGGGGCCGTTCATCTCGTGGACGACCTCGACGAGGCGGCCGCGATCGTCATGCCTTGAGATCATCCGGATCGCCTCGTCGATAACGGTGGTCGGAGCGCGCCTGAACAGCCAAGATGGCCCCATGGGTGATCAGGTCGTCTCCGCAGGGCGCAGCAGCGGGCGCGATGGCGCGGTCCCGGTGTACTTCTTGTCCGACAGCACGGGGATCAGCGCGGAGACGATGGGCAACGCGCTGCTCATCCAGTTCCCTGACCGGCACTTCGACCGCCGGCTCATCCCGTTCCTCAAGACTCTCGACCAGGCCAGAGACGTCGTCGCCGAGCTCGACGAGGTCATGGATACCGGCGTCACCCCGCTCGTCTTCAGCACGACCGTCGTCGATGACATCCGGGCCGAGCTGCATCGCAGCACGGCCCCGATCATCGACTTCTTCGAGATACACATGCCGCGGGTCGAGAAGATTCTCGGCGAGCGCAGCACCCATGTCGCCGCCCGGCTGCACGGCGTCGGCGACCTGGCGCTCTACAACGCCCGAATGGCCGCGATCGAATACGCCATCGAGCACGACGACGGACAGAGCCTGCGCGCCCTCGACCGCGCCGACATCATCCTGCTCGCGCCGTCCCGTTGCGGCAAGACGCCCACGACGATGTATCTCGCGCTGCAGCACGGCATCAACGTCGCCAATTATCCGCTCGTCGATGAGGACCTCGAGATCACCGACCTGCCGCGCCCGGTCAAGGACCTGCAAGCTCGCTGCTACGGCTTGCTGACGACCCCCGCGCGGCTGTCGGAGGTGCGCCAGGAGCGCCGTCCGAACTCCCGCTACGCCTCGATGGAACAGTGTTCCTACGAGTTGCGACGAGCCGAGGCGCTCTATCGCGCGCACCGCATCCCCTATCTC
>JAUNUZ010000383.1 GCA_030537915.1 Micrococcales bacterium | reverse complement strand
GACTCCGTGCGCGTCGAGGACCCGCTCGGATTCCCCTACGAGTTCTTCTATGACGTCGAGCACGTCGAGCGCCTCGCTTGGCACTATGAGCTCTACACGCCGGGATCGCTGGTGCGCCTCGATCACTTCAACCAGGTCACCCCGGATGTGCCGCGGGCAGTTGGGTACATGGAGGACCTCGGCTTCCGCGTGACCGAAGACATCCAGGATGCCGAAGGCGTCACGTACGCGGCATGGATGCGTCGCAAGCCCACCGTGCACGACACTGCGATGACCGGGGGCGACGGCCCGCGGATGCACCACATCGCGTTCGCCACTCACGAGAAACACAACATCCTCGCGATCTGCGACAAGCTCGGGGCGTTGCGCCGCTCCGACGCGATTGAGCGCGGCCCCGGCCGGCACGGGGTGTCGAACGCGTTCTACCTGTATCTGCGCGACCCCGATGGGCACCGCTTCGAGGTTTACACGCAGGACTACTACACCGGCGATCCCGACAATCCGGTCGTGACGTGGGATGTCCACGACAACCAGCGTCGCGATTGGTGGGGCAACCCCGTGGTGCCGTCCTGGTACACCGATGCGTCTCTTGTCCTGGACCTCGATGGCAACCCGCAGCCCGTGCACGAACGCACCCAATCCTCGGAACTAGCGGTGACCGTCGGTGCCGACGGATTCTCCTACACCCGCAAGGACGACGAGGCGCCGATGCCCGAATACAAGCAGGGCGAGTACAAGCTCGGCCACCAGCTGTAGTCCCGGCACCGTCGAGGCCTCACCTGTGCACCGGCCCGGCCGGACTCTTGCACGGACTCGTGAGGGCTCGTAACTGATCCGAAACCAAGAAGGGCTCAGGATGCTGGATCCGGATGTCATCGTCGCGATCGCCGACGAACTCGCCGCCGCCGAACGCGACCACACGACGGTCCCGCTGCTGACCGCGCGGCATCCCGGCATGACCGTCGAGGACTCCTACGCGGTGCAGAACGAGTGGCGACGTCGCGGCATCGCGTCCGGCCGCCGCCCTGTGGGCCGCAAGATCGGACTCACCTCGAAGGTCATGCAGGCTGCGACCGGCATCACCGAACCCGACTACGGGGCGAT
Organism: Micrococcales bacterium; assembly: GCA_030537915.1. Lineage (GTDB taxonomy): Bacteria > Actinomycetota > Actinomycetes > Actinomycetales > Dermatophilaceae > Kineosphaera. Next base: position 1,623 of record JAUNUZ010000383.1, on the reverse strand, counting down.
CTTTGCCGACATGGTTTTCGAGAACGGCGCCGTCATCCCGCATGACCGCTTCTCGAACGTCCGCATCGAGGTCGAACTCGCCTTCGTGCTGCGCGAAGCGGTCGAGGGCCCGGACGCCACGATCTTCGACGTGCTGCGCGCATGTGAGTACGTCGTGCCTGCGCTGGAGATCCTCAGCTCGCGCATCGACATGCAGGGCCGCACAATCGTCGACACGATCAGCGACAACGCCGCGATGGGCGGCATGGTCTACGGCGGCAATCCCGTGGCGATCGACAAGGTCGACTTGCGTTGGGTGTCGGCGCTGCTGTACCGCAACGCGGTGATCGAGGAGTCCGGGGTCGCTGCGGCCGTGCTCAATCACCCCGCCGTCGGCGTCGCCTGGCTCGCCAACAAGCTCGCGCAGCACGACGACCGGCTCGAGGCCGGCGAGATCGTACTGGCAGGCTCATTCACCCGGCCGATGTGGGTGCACTCCGGCGACTCCGTGCTCGCCGACTACAGAGACCTGGGGACGATCTCATGCCGCTTCGGGTAGCCCCGACCTTCCGCGATCGGCTTGCCGAGGCCTCCCGACCTCTGGCCGGGATGTGGTTGTGCTCAGGCAGTCCCATCGTGGCTGAGATCTGCGCAGGGGCGGGGCTGGACTGGTTGCTCATCGATATGGAGCACTCCCCCAACAGCCTGGAGTCGGTGCTCGGCCAACTCCAGGTAGTGGCGGCATACTCATCGACACCGCTCGTGCGGGTGCCGATCGGCGACGTCGTCACGATCAAGAGGGTGCTCGATCTCGGCGCTCAGAACCTCTTGGTGCCCATGATCTCGTCAGCGGACGAAGCTCGCGCAGTCGTCGAAGCGGTGCGCTACCCGCCGCGAGGCCGACGGGGCGTGGGCAGCGCGCTGTCACGCTCCGCCCGCTGGAACCGCGTCGATGGCTATCTCGAGAACGCCGACGAACACATCTCGCTCTTCGTGCAGATCGAGACGGCCGTCGCAGTGGACGCCGCGGCCGACATCGCCTCCGTCGACGGTGTCGACGGCGTATTCGTCGGCCCGTCCGACCTCGCTGCGTCCATGGGACTGCTCGGGCAGCAGACGCATCCGGAGGTCGTAGCCGCCGTACACCGCACGTTCGAGGCGGTCCGCGGGACGGGGAAGCCTGTCGGAGTAAATGCGTTCGACGCGACCATGGCGCAGCGCTACCTCGAAGCCAAGGCGTCTTTCATCCTCGTTGGAGCGGACGTCGCAATCCTTGCCCGCGGCTCTGAGTCCCTGCAGGCGCGATTCATCAACTGACACCGCCCGCACCGCGCTTGGTGTCAGCCGCAGTTCGCGGCGAGCTCGGTCGGCCGCTAGCCCGGGGATCAGGCGTGCGCAGCTGCGCCGACGCGAATCAACTGCTGGACGCACCGGGCTTGCCACCGGTGAGGCGGTAGACGTCGAAGACGCCGTCGATGCGTCGCACCGACTTCATGACGTGCTCCAGGTGGCTGGGGTCGCCCATCTCGAAGGTGAAACGGGAGATCGCGACGCGGTCCCGGGAGGTGTGCACCGTCGCCGAGAGGATGTTGACGTGGTGATCGGAGATGACCCGGGTGACATCCGAGAGCAGCCGGTTGCGAT
>JAUNUZ010000382.1 GCA_030537915.1 Micrococcales bacterium | reverse complement strand
GCCGCGGATCATCACCTCGTGGTTGCCGCGACGGGAACCGTAGGAATTGAAATCCCCGGCAGCGACCCCGTGCTCCAGCAGGTATCGCCCCGCCGGAGAATCCTTCGCGATCGACCCGGCCGGTGAGATGTGGTCGGTCGTCACCGAATCCCCGAGCAGTGCGAGCACGCGGGCGCCGGTGATGTCCTGCAGCGGCTCGGGTTGCCGAGGCATCCCCTCGAAGAACGAGGGCGAGCGGATGTAGGTCGAATCCTCCTGCCACGCGAACATGTCGCCCGAGCTGATCTCGAGGCTGCGCCATCTCTCGTCCCCGGCGTACAGATCGGCGTATCCGCTGGTGAACATCTCCCGGGCGACGACATCGTCGACGACCGCCGCGACCTCCTGCGCCGTCGGCCAGATGTCCGCGAGGCGCACTTCGGCGCCCTCGCTGTCGACGCCGAGCGGGTCTCGGGTGAGGTCGACCTGCATGCTGCCGGCGAGCGCGTACGCCACGACAAGCGGCGGGGACATGAGGAAGTTCATCTTGGTCTGGCCGTGGATGCGACCCTCGAAGTTGCGGTTGCCCGACAGGACGGCGCTGACGTTGAGGTCGTGGTCGTCGACCGCCTGGGCGACTTCGGGGATGAGCGGCCCGGAGTTGCCGATGCACGTGGTGCAGCCGTAGCCGACGAGGTCGAAGCCGAGCTTCTCCAGGTAGGGGGTGAGCCCGGCCTTGTCGAAGTAGTCGGTGACTATCCGCGAGCCGGGCGCGAGCGACGTCTTCACCCACGGTTTGCGGGTGAGGCCACGCTCGACGGCCTTCTTGGCGAGCAGTCCGGCGCCGACCATGACCGAAGGGTTGGAGGTGTTCGTGCACGAGGTGATGGCGGCGATGACGACCGAGCCGTGGTCGATGGTGCCCTCGTCGCCGTCGGCGAAGGTCAACGGCACCGGATCGAGCGGCAGCTCGCGCGTGGCGCCGTTCACGCTGGCGGCCTCGGGCCGGTCGCTGGGGTAGTCGCCGGTCAGCGCCGAGGGGTCGCTGGCGGGGAACGACTCGTCCAACGCCTCGTCGAGGCTGACGCCGGAGCGAGCCGGCTCCGCGGCCTCGGCAACGAGCCGACACTGGATGTCCTGGGCTGCTTCGGACAGCGGGATCCTGTCCTGCGGTCGCTTCGGTCCGGCGATGGAGGGTTCGATGGTCGACAGGTCGAGCTCGAGAGTGCGTGAGTAGGCCGCCTCGTGACCCGGTTCGTGCCAGAGACCCTGCTCCTTGGCGTAGGCCTCGACGAGCGCGATCCGCTCCTCCGGGCGGCCGGTGAGGCGCAGATACTCCAGGGTCACGTCGTCAATGGGGAAGATCGCGCAGGTGGCGCCATATTCGGGGCTCATGTTGCCCAAGGTGGCGCGGTTGGCGAGCGGCACGTTGGCGACGCCGGGTCCGTAGAACTCCACGAACTTGCCGACCACCCCGGTTTCGCGCAGCAGCTCGGCGACGGTGAGCACGAGGTCGGTCGCCGTGGTGCCGGGAGGCAGTTCGCCGGTCAGCTTGAGCCCGAGCACCTGCGGCACGAGCATGCTCATCGGACGGCCCAGCATCGCGGCTTCGGCCTCGATACCGCCGACGCCCCAACCGAGCACGCCGAGCCCGTTGACCATCGGCGTGTGTGAGTCGGTGCCCACGAGGGTGTCGGGGTAGGCGCGTCTCAGCGAGTGCCCATCGGTCGCCTCCTTGGTGAAGACGACACGGGCGAGGTATTCGAGGTTGACCTGGTGGCAGATGCCGGTGTCCGGCGGGACGACAGAGAAGTTGTCGAAGGCCTGTTGGCCCCAGCGCAGCAGCCGGTACCGCTCCTGGTTGCGCTCGAACTCCAGCTCCGCGTTCCGCGCGAAGGCTTGGTGGCTGCCGAAGACGTCCGCGATGACCGAGTGGTCGATGACGAGCTCGACGGGGACCAAGGGGTTGATCTTTTGCGGGTCGCCGTCGAAGGCGCGCATCGCGTCGCGCATGGCGACGAGATCGACCACACAGGGCACTCCCGTGAAGTCCTGGAGCAGCACACGCGCAGGGGTGAACTGGACCTCCCCGCCGTGCTCGGCACCGGGGTCCCAGTCGGCGACGGCCCGGATCTGCTCGGCGGTGACGAGCGAACTGTCCTCGTTACGGACGAGGTTCTCCAAAAGCACCTTCAGGCTGTAGGGCAACCGGTCGGCGCCGTCGATGCGGTCGAGCCGGAAGATCTCGTAGGCGTCATCACCGACGGCGAGCTTGTCTCGGGCACCGAACGAGTTGGTCTGGACAGACATCTCATCACCTCGGGTGAGCGGCCGGGCTTCGATTCTCGCGTCGCGCCACCGCTGGCCCCCGGTCCGCTCTCCAACCGGGAGCGGGGACACGGCTTCGTTCGCCCGACGCTACACCGCGTTGCGCGATTCCACGAGGGTCTGCGCGAGGAGCCGCCGCCGTCCTGCGAGGGGGGCGGACCACCCTTGCTGTCGAGGTGGCGAGGGCAGCATCGACCCGATCTAGCTCGCGCTGCCGCCGATGCGTCAGTGCGCCGGGGGCTCCAGGTCGAGGCGCGTCTCGACGTTGCGGTAACCGTGGCGAGCGAAGGCCCTCGCCATGGGGGTGTTGCCCACGTCCGTGGTGGCGGTGATGCGTGCCGCGCCGGCGGCGCCGTGGAAGGACGTCACCTCGGCGACCAGGTCAGCCACGAAGCCGTGCCCGCGGTGCGCGGGGAGCACGCCGAGATAGCCGACGTTTCGGGAGCG
>JAUNUZ010000381.1 GCA_030537915.1 Micrococcales bacterium | reverse complement strand
CACCTGCGTACTGGCCACCTGCACCTCTTCCGCGGTCTGGGCAATGGCAAGTTCTCCGGCGCGGTTTCCCTCGGTCGTGGCTGGGGTGGAATGCGGCACGTCGTCGCCCTCGGCGACTGGGACGGCGACCGGTTCGGCGATGTGCTCGGGGTGACAGCCGACGGCACTGCCAACGTCTATCGAGGCAACGGCCGGGGCGGTTTCATCGCTCGGACCAAGTTGGCGACGAACTTCGGGCGATGGAAGACGCTCGTCGGCATGCCTGGCAACAAGACGCTGCTGGGCGTGGATGCGGCCGGCAACGGCGCGATGATCCGTCGCCACGGGCTCACGACAGTCCGCACGAGCGCGGTCACCCCGAACTTCCGGGGCCTGACGGTCTTCGGGGGGTAGGGGTCCGCGTCCACCGGCAGCCCACCGGCCGGGCCCGCAAACCATCGGCGAGCCCCTTCGGCACAATGATGGGGTGAATGCCGCTGCCGCCAAGGAACCCCGAAGCCCGCGACGGGACCTGTCGGCGTTCGCCTGGTTGTCCATCGCGACGGCTATCGCGACGATTGCCCTGAAGACCGGCGCCTGGGCGCTCACCGGCTCGGTCGGCCTCCTCTCGGACGCCGCCGAGTCGGTGGTCAACCTTGTCGCCGCAGTGGTCGCCCTCATCGCCCTCAAGGTCGCCGCGCGACCCGCGGACCAGACCCACCACTTCGGTCACAGCAAGGCGGAGTACTTCTCGGCAGCGGTCGAGGGCGTGATGATCTTCGTCGCCGCGATCTTCATCCTGGTGTCCTCCGCCATCCGCTTCGTGCACCCGGTGCCCCTGGAACAGATCGGGATCGGTATTGCGATCTCCGTCGTGGCGTCGGTCATCAACGGTCTGGTCGCCGGGGTCCTCGTACGTGCGGGAAAGAGACACCGATCGGCCACGCTGACGGCCGACGGCAAGCATCTGCTCACCGACGTCTGGACTTCGGTGGGGGTCATCCTCGGCGTCAGTCTCGTCGCGCTCACCGGGTGGGAGCGGCTCGATCCCATCGTCGCCTTCGCGGTCGGTGTCAACATCATTCGCACCGGCTGGAAGTTAGTCGCCGAATCCTTTGCCGGTCTCATGGACGTGTCCTGGTCCAAGCAGGACAACGCCCGGCTTGCCCAGGTCGTGCGGGTGCACCTCAGTGACGAAGTCCAGGTGCACGCCTTGCGCACGCGGGAGGCCGGGCACGCCCGATATGTCGAGATGCACGTGCTCGTACCCGGGGAATGGACGGTGAAGCGCGGGCACGACGTCGTCGAGGACATCGAGCAGGCGGTGCTGGCGAACTTCGAGGGGTGTTCGGTGACGATTCACCTCGAGCCGCTGGAGGACCCCCGCGCCTACGACGACTACGACCAGGAGGTTCCGATCCCGATGGACTGACGAGCGCGGCGCATGGAGGCCTGAGGCACTGACAGTCCCGGTCGCCCGAAGAGCAGGACCGTGCAGCAGGACTAGACCGTCCAGACCGCGGTCGAGTCGGCCGGTTCGGGCTCGAGCCCGCGGGTCGCCGGTTCCGGCTCCAGGACCTCGAGCAGGACGTCGGCGACCTCGTTGATCCAAGGGCTGCGGATCATCGTGTAGTGGTCTCCGCTGACCTCGATCTGGCGCCATCGGCCGGTGAGGTAGGCCGCCCACGCCTCGCGCTGCTCCCTCTCCGGCGACTGCGCGACGAAGACGAGGGTGTTCCCGTCGTAGGGCTCGCCGCGGTAGTCGCGGGCCAACACCTTGGATTGGTCGAAGAGCCGACCATGCCCAGAGCCGCCCGGGGTGTTGCGCAGTGTCGTGTAAAAGAGGGCGACCATGCGCTTGAGGCGACCCAGCAGTCCTACCGCGTCGGGAGCCGGGTGCAGCCCTGGGTCTGGGGGGAACGAGTCGAGGATGGCCAACAGCGCGACCTCCTCACCGAGTTCGCGCAGCTGCCGTGCCATCTCGAAGGCAACGATCCCGCCGAAGGAGTGCCCGGCCAGGTGGTAGGGGCCGTAGGGCTGCACCGAGCGGACCAGGGTCACATGTTTACGCGCCGCCTCCTGCACCGAGCGCTCGGGCCACCCGCGGCTTTCGATGACCGGCGACTGCAGGGCGTAGGCGGGATGCTGCGGACCTAGGCGGCGGGACAGCCCGACGAAGGCGATGCCCAGGCCACCGGCTCCGGCGACGACGAAGACCGGCTGCTTGTGGCCCGCGGTGTTGAGCGCCACGAGCGCGCCGTTGGGGGTGCTGTCACCGTCCTTGAGCCGGCGGGCGAAGTCGCGCAGCACCGGGGCTTGTGCGAGCAGGCCGGTGTGCACTCGCTCGGCCGGCACGCCGAGCTCCTCGCTGATGCGCGACATCAGCTCCTCGGTGGCCAGTGAGTCGCCGCCCAACGCGAAGAAGTCGTCATCGTGGCCGACGTGGTCGAGGTCGAGGACCTGCGCCCACACCATGGCGACGAGCTGCTCCCAATGTGACATCGTGCCGTCCGCTTCGATCCGAGCCGCCTCTGGGGGCTCGGGGAGCGCGGAGCGGTCGATCTTGCCGCGCTCGCTGCGCGGCAGGCTGCCGATGAAGACCATGCCCTCGGGCACCATGTGCGCGGGTAGCGTGCGGCGCAGCGCTGCTCGGATGGACCCCGAGTCCGGGGTCGAGGAGGTGCTGACGATGTAGGCGATGAGCCGGGTTCCGCCGGTCGATCGCGGCACCCCGACGACGACGGCTTCGCGGACGTCCGGCAGCGCGAAGAGAGCGGCGTCG
>JAUNUZ010000380.1 GCA_030537915.1 Micrococcales bacterium | reverse complement strand
AGGAGGGGTTGGCGTCCTACGGTGTACGGGTGCTGCGAGAGGCGCGGGTCATCGGACTCGACGCGCGACGGATCACGGTGAGGGCTGCCGACGGTGACCACGCGCTCGATGACCTGGGGTATGCCCACGTGGTCCCGCACTACCGGGCCCCGGCCTGGATCGCGCAAAGCGATCTCGCCGGCTTGACGCAGGCCGGCCTGGTGGACGTCGACCCGCTCACGCTGCGCCACCGACGCCACCCTGCGATCTGGTCGCTGGGCGATGTCGCCGACCTCGGCATCAAGCCCTCGGGTGGTGCGCTCCGCAAGCAGGTCGCGGTCTTGGCCCACAACATCGCTGCCGTCGATACTGCGCCCCTCGAGCACTACGACGGCTACACCGTCATGCCGATCACCCTCGCTCGGCACCAACTCATGCTCGTGGAGGTGGACCGCGACGGCCGGCCGGAACCGACCGTGTCCTTCCCCGATCTCGTGCGACCCCGACTGACCACGTGGTGGGTGGACCGCTACGCCCTGCCCGTGACCTATTTCAAGCGCATCCTTCGCGGCAAGGTGTGACGGATCGCTGCCCCCGCGCCTGGCCAAGCCCGCGACTCGCCCGGAACATGACATGCCCCTGCCCGAGGAGACCCGGCCCGCGCAGCGTGTCGGCGAGACCGAATCGAGTTCCCATGCGCAGGGACCGGCCCGGGAGGAACGAGGTACCCGGGGCGATGATGTCGTGACCAGGTGTCGTCGTGCCCGCCTGGCCGTGAGCTGTATCGCCCTGCTGTGCTGCGCCGCGTGCGGCTCCTGGTCAGCGGCACCGGCGAGTCTCGACCCGATTCCCTCGGCGACACCGAGCCGGACGGCCACAGTCGCCTCCGCCCGGGCGCAGCGACTCATCCAGAGCGCGGGCTGGGTGCGTCGCGGTGGTCGGCCCAGCCTGCAGGTGATCCCGACTCGCTGGCAGCGGGACCACCGCGACGACGCCACGATCGCCACGGCCTGGCGGCGGATCGTCCAGCTGCGACCCGACGCGGATCGGCCGGGAATGCGTGACCAGTACGCGTGCCACGTGCGCTTCGCCCCGACCAAGGCTGCGTTCTATCTTGAGCCGTGGCGACCCGACGTCGGCTACCTAGGCACCGTGGCGCAGGCGTGCAACCCGGGCGGGCGTAAAGACCTCGGCTAGGCCGGCTAGGCCGCATCAGCCAGCCGGGTCCGGTGGATGACCGGCAGGTCGCGGGTGCACTGGGGGGTCGATTTGAAGACCGGGGTTGCTCTCTGACAGTATGGAGCGGTTGCTTGACGCGTGGGTAAGGCCTCATGCCTGCACCACAGTCCCTCTCGCGAGGTTACTAGCACCACGGATTCGCCCAGATCGATTTGCCGGTACATCCGGTGAGACGAGTGCCCGGCAGGGCTCGGGCTCGAACCGCGGGACCGGTGATCGCCCGAGTGGCAGCGCAAGCTCCGGTTCTACGACCACCGACTACGCCTCTCGTTTCCAGTAGGGATTCGATGAGGATAGGCGGGGCTTGGCATGCTCGCTGCCCTTTGAACGGCAGTCGACACGCCCGACCGCGTGGGTCGGGGATCCGGTTCGAATCAGGAACGACGAGAGAGAGTCTGACGAAGCGATGGCGGGACAAAAGATCCGCATCCGGTTGAAGTCGTATGACCACGAGGTCATCGACTCATCGGCGCGCAAAATTGTCGACACCGTGACGCGCGCAGGCGCGACGGTCGTCGGGCCGGTGCCGCTGCCGACGGAGAAGAACGTCTTCGTCGTCATCCGGTCGCCACACAAGTACAAGGACAGCCGCGAGCACTTCGAGATGCGTACTCACAAGCGGCTCATCGACATTGTTGACCCGACGCCGAAGGCCGTCGACTCGCTCATGCGACTCGACCTCCCGGCGGACGTCAACATCGAAATCAAGCTCTGAGGGAGGTGCGAGCGGAATGACGACGACAACGACCCCCGGGCGCACCTTTTCCGGTGTACTCGGCACGAAGCTCGGCATGACCCAGGTCTGGGATGCCGACAACAAACTTGTCCCGGTCACGGTCATCCAGGCCGGCCCCTGCGTCGTGAGCCAGGTTCGCGAACAGGCGCGCGATGGTTACGGCGCGGTCCAGATCGCGTACGGCGCGATCGACCCGCGCAAGGCCAACAAGCCGGAGACCGGCCACTTCGAGAAGGCGGGGGTCACGCCGCGGCGCTATCTCGTCGAACTGCGCACGGCCGACGCCGCGACCTTCGAACTCGGCCAGGAAATCTCGGCCGAGGTCTTCACCGACGGCCAGCTCGTCGATGTGAGTGGCACGACGAAGGGCAAAGGCTTCGCCGGCGTCATGAAGCGACACGGTTTCCACGGCGTGGGCGCCTCTCACGGTGCGCACCGTAACCACCGCAAGCCCGGTTCGATCGGTGCCTGCGCGACCCCCGGTCGCGTGTTCAAGGGTGCCCGCATGGCCGGTCGCATGGGTGGCGTGCGCCAGACGACCCAGAACCTGACGATCCACGCGGTGGACGCCGAGAGGGGCCTGCTCCTGGTCAAGGGCGCCGTCCCCGGTCCCCGCGGCGGCATCGTCCTCGTCCGCACTGCCGCCAAGGGAGCGTGACGTCATGACGACGATCGATATTCGAACCCCGCAGGGCGCGACATCCGGCAGCATCGAGCTGCCGCCCGAGCTCTTCGACGTTCAGACGAACGTGCCGCTGATCCACCAGGTGGTGGTGGCCCAGCTCGCGGCGGCCCGTCAGGGCACGCACTCGACGAAGAC
>JAUNUZ010000379.1:2548-2779 GCA_030537915.1 Micrococcales bacterium | reverse complement strand
GGCGGGCTCGACGGGACCGCCGGCCGACACCGCCGGGCAAGGCGCCGCCGCCTTGGTGGTCGACGCCGAGGTCGTGGACGACGACGACCAGAGCAAGAAGTGACCGAAGGCGCCACTGCGGGGTCGCCGGCTACGGCCGGCGGCCCCGCTGCCGAAGGTCACGAGGAGAGGAAGCGAGCATGAGTAACGACCAGGGGCCGATCGCCGACGGCGACGACGCGTTCGGTGGAG
>JAUNUZ010000379.1:0-2538 GCA_030537915.1 Micrococcales bacterium | reverse complement strand
TGCCGGGAAAGGGGGGCTCGCAGGAGCCGTACCAGGGCCGCCATACACACGCCGAAGAGGGCGATGCAGTCGACGAGCCCAGCACGGTGCCCGGTGTTCCCGGCAGCTGGCCCGGCGCCGAGGAGGGGTTGGCCCCTACCGGGACACCGACGTCACCTGCCACCGGTCAGGCGTCCGCGAACGCGGCGCGGGCCGCCTACCAAGACGCGGCCAGGGATCCTCAGGCGCCCGGGCCGAACCAGCCCACGCCAGAACCCAGCCGGTCGGAGGAACCGATGCGCGAACCCGCTGCGGGGCAGGCCGCCGGCGAGCAGGAGCACCCGGACACGGTGCTTGCCGCCGAGCACCTCGCTGATCTGCAGCGAGTGCACGCGGAATACGTCAACTACAAGCGGCGCGTGGATCGTGACCGCGCCGTCGAGCGGGACCGTGCCATCGCTTCCGTCGTGGAGTCGCTGCTGCCCGTGCTCGACGAGATCCAGCTGGCGCGCCAGCACGGTGAACTCGAGGATGGTCCGTTCGCCAAGATCGCCGAGAAGCTCGAGGCGATCCTCGGCAAGCGCGGCGTGGAGCGCTACGGGCAGCCGGGCGACGGTTTCGACCCGACGGTGCACGAGGCGGTCATGCACGTGCAGGCCGAGCTGGCACCCGGCACGACCGAGACCACCGTCGTGCAAGTCCTGCAGCCCGGCTACAAGCTGGGTGACCGCGTTGTGCGCGCGGCCCTTGTGGCCGTGGCCGACCCGCAGTAGCAACCGGGGAGCGACCGCCCATCACACACGACCCAGCACACGATCAGCGAAGGAGGGGCCATGGCCAGTCAAGACTGGTTCGAGAAGGACTTCTATGCCATCCTCGGAGTCTCGTCCACCGCTGACGCCGCCGGCATCAAGAAGGCCTACCGCAAGCTAGCCCGCAGCTATCACCCGGACAGCAAGCCCGGGGATGTGTCGGCCGAGAAGCGCTTCAAGGAGATCGGCGAGGCCTACGCCGTGCTCTCCGATCCCGAGCAGCGCAAACAGTACGACGCGATCCGGGCGATGAGCTCCGGCGGCCCCCGCTTCACCGCGGGAGGCCCCGGAGGCGCCGGCGGGGCCGGCTTCGAGGATGTCTTCTCCAACCTCTTCGGGCAGGGCGGCGCGCAGGGCAACCCGCGCTTCGGCCAGGGTGGCTCCGGCGCCACCTACGGGCAGTACGGCGGCGGGCAAGCCTATGCCGGTGACGCTCCCGACCTGGAGGACCTGCTCTCGATGTTCGGCCAGGGTGCCGGGCAGAGCGGCGGTTTCGCAGGCACCCAGGGCCGCTCCGGCACCCGCCGTCCCCCGCGCAAGGGTCGCGATGTCCACGCCACCGCAACGATGAGCTTCCGTCAGGCCGTCATGGGCGACACGGTCCGGGTCAACGGCGTCGGTGGCAAGCCGATCACCACCCGAATCCCGCCGGGCGTCAAGGACGGTTCGACGATACGGGTCGCCGGCAAGGGCGAGCCTGGGATGGCGGTGGGTGCGCCCGCGGGTGACCTGCTCCTGAAGATCTCGGTCAAGCCGCACGGGATCTTCAGCCGCGAGGGGGACAACCTCGTCGTCGACCTCCCGGTCACGTTCGCGGAGGCGGCCCTCGGCGCGACGGTCCCCGTCCCGACCCTGGACGGCTCCTCCGTCAAGGTGAAGATCGCGCCCGGTACCCCGTCGGGTCGCACCCTGCGGGTCAAGGGCCGCGGCGTTCCGAAGAAGGAAGGCGCCGGGGACCTGTTGGCTCGCGTGCTCGTCCAGGTGCCTCAGCGCCTCGACGATGCCGCGCGAGCGGCCGTCGAGACGTTGCAACGCGCCGACAACGGACACGATCCCCGCGCCGAGGCTTTCCGCAAGGCCAAGGCGGACTGAGGTGGCGCGCGCACAGCCCGCTGCCCTCGGCTTCAGCCCCGAGGACGACGCCCCGGTTTTCGTCATCTCGGTGGCGGCGCAACTGGCGGGTATGCACGCCCAGACCCTGCGGCAGTACGACCGGCTCGGCATCGTCATACCTTCTCGGACTCGCGGCGGCGGGCGACGCTACTCGTCCCGCGACATCGCCCGCCTGCGCGAAGTGCAGCGCCTCTCTCAGTCCGAGGGCGTCAGCCTCGCCGGGATCCAACGGATCCTGGCGCTGGAGAATCAGGTCGAGACGCTCCAGGAGCGGGTCGACGAGCTGGAGACCGATGTTGCCCGCGCCCGCATCGCCGTCCAACAGACCCGTCGCGTCTTCGCGGCCGGTCGATCCGGTGACGTCGTCGCGGTGCGTGCGGGCCATCGACCCTCGCGGGCGTCGGCGCACTCCCAGGCCCTCGTCGTCTGGCGGCCGGGTCGCTGATGTTGGCGGTAGCGTAGGCGCCTCGAGCCAGCCGACCGAAGGGATCCACCGTGCAGGTCAAGGCCATTGCCGCAAGCGCGCCGGACGCGCCACTGGAGCAGATCACGATCGAGCGCCGCGACGTCGGTGAGCGCGAGATACGGATCGCGATCGCCTTTGCGGGGATCTGCCACTCCGACATTCACACGG
>JAUNUZ010000378.1 GCA_030537915.1 Micrococcales bacterium | reverse complement strand
GACTTTTCGACGGCGTGGCCGACGAGCGCTTCTACTTCGTGCACTCCTACGCAGTCCAGGACTGGACCCTGCATCCCCAAGGCCCCTTCAAGGTCGTGACACCGCTCGTCACCTGGGCCGAGCACGGGGCGCCCTTCGTGGCGGCCGTAGAGAACGGCCCGCTGTCCGCGACGCAGTTTCACCCCGAGAAGTCCGGCGACGCGGGCGCCCACCTCCTACAGAACTGGCTGAGCACGCTCTAGCTGCGATCGCCGCAGACCAGCTTTCTCGACCACGCCCTTGACACCTGATGGACCAACGCGAGGAGCACTCATGAATTCGCACACCGACGGCACCGAAGTCACCGCACGCCCGCGCCTGGAGCTGCTCCCGGCGGTGGACGTCATCGAGGGCCGCGCCGTCCAGCTCGTCCAGGGCGTCGCGGGCACCGGCGGGGAGTACGGGGATCCGTTCGAGGCTGCGAAGGCCTGGCAGGACGCAGGAGCCGAGTGGCTCCATCTCGTCGACCTCGATGCGGCCTTCGGGCGGGGCTCGAACCACGAGCTGCTCGCCTCTATCGTGGCCCGGTTGGACCTGCAGGTGGAGATGTCCGGCGGCATCCGCGACGCCGCGAGTCTGGCGCGGGCACTGGCGACCGGCTGTCATCGGGTCAATATCGGCACTGCGGCCCTGGAAGATCCGGAGTGGACCGCGCGGGTCATCGCCGCGCACGGCGACCGCGTCGCGATCGGGCTCGACGTGCGCGGCACGACCCTGGCGGCCCGCGGGTGGACGCGCGAGGGTGGCGATCTGTGGGAGACGCTCGCACGGCTGGACGAGCAGGGCTGCGCGCGGTACGTGGTCACCGACGTGGCAAAGGACGGCATGCTCGCAGGACCGAATGTGTCCCTGCTGCGGGAGGTGTGCGCGCGCACCGATCGCCCGGTCGTCGCCTCCGGAGGCGTCGCGACGCTACAGGACGTTGCGGCCCTGTGCGAGCTCGTGCCCGAAGGGGTCGAGGGTGCGATCATCGGGTCGGCCCTCTACGCCGGGGCCTTCACCCTGTCCGAGGCGCTCGACCTCGCCGGTCGTCCTTGAACTCCCAGGGCGATCGATTCGCGGGGCACGCACGTCTGCATGGCCACGACCCGGTCGACTCCGGCGCGGACACGTCGGGCACGCAGTGGAGCGGACGGCTGCTGACCCCCTCGCCGTTCGCCGGTGACTCCGGGAGCCCCGATGCCCCGGTGCGCGCCGCGCTCGTCGCGGTGGCGACGGCGGACCGCGCGCGCCTCAGCGCACGTGAACGCGACCTCGTCGGCGCGTTGGCCTCGGCTCGGCTCTTCGCAGCCGTGCAGGCCGTACCGGCGCAGGTCGACACGTCGGGCGCATGGGCGCGCGAGATCGAGAGCGACATGGCCAGTCCGGTGCTTACTGCGCCGGACGGCCGCCGCGCGATGCCCCTGTTCACCGGCCTGGACACCCTGGGGGAGTGGCGCGCCGACGCCCGACCGGTGCCCGTCGGCATGGCCGACGCCGCTACCGCTGCCCTCGAAGACGCCTGCGACGTCGTCCTGCTCGACCTCGGTTCACCAGCTGCCGCCGTGCTGCGTCTGAGCCAGCTCTGGGCGCTGGCGCAGCGGCGGCTCTGGCTGCCGGCACACGAGGACCCGGTCGTCGGTGCGGCTCTCGATGCCGCGGTGCGAGGCCGCCCCGAGATCCTCAACGCGCACCTGGAGGACGGCTCCGTGCACGCGCCGGGAGTGACCCGGCTCGTGCTGGGTTTGCGAGCGGGGCTGACGCAGCCACAGGTCCGTGACCTCACCGAGATCGTCGGTCGAGCACTGGCTACGGAACCGGAGATCCGCCTACGGATCGACGACATCGCCATGGTCCTGCGTGGCGCTTGATCGACGGGGCGGGTCGGTCTCTGTCCGCGTGCGGCGCAGGCACGTCGACTGCCCGAATTGCGGCGCCGCTGCCGCCCCCTGCTATTATCTTTCGTGATCGGTCGTGTCCTAGCTCTCGACGCTTGCGTGTGAGTCCAGGGGGTCGACCCGAAGTGAAGCATTCACCACGCTTCCACCCGCGTCGGCCGTCCAGGTTGCCGGGTTTGCCAGACGATCAGCCCGCGCACTACAGGGCTGGAATCGTCGGCGACCATCAGGTGCATCCCTGCGGATGCACGGTCGGTCTCCGGACGCGATGTGGTGTGGGCTTCTCACGGGTCGTATCCGCGAGGAGCCCTTCGTTGTCTTCGGATGATGACGGTGCGACGAGCAGACGGCACGGTCACCGGTACCGCACCGTCGCGCCGCGTCCCATTGCGATATGTGCGACATGGCTGACTGGTTCAGCCGTCGCGCGAACGCAGCTCGAGCACATGACCGAACAGCATCTAAAGCAAAGGAGCACGACATTAGCGATCCTCGCATCAACGACCGCATCCGCGTCCCGCAGGTCCGACTTGTCGGGCCCAATGGCGAGCAGGTCGGGATCGTCAAGATCGACGAGGCACTGCGCCTCGCGGGCGAAGTCGACCTCGACCTGGTCGAGGTGGCGCCCATGGCGAATCCGCCGGTCGCGAAGCTCATGGACTTCGGCAAGTTCAAGTACGAAGCCGCACTAAAGGCCCGTGAAGCTCGCAAGAACCAGGTCAACACGGTCATCAAGGAGATCAAGCTCCGACCCAAGATCGACCCGCACGACTATTCGACGAAGAAGGGCCACGTCGTCCGCTTCCTCACCGCGGGCGACAAGGTCAAGGTCACGATCATGTTCCGCGGGCGAGAGCAGTCCC
>JAUNUZ010000377.1 GCA_030537915.1 Micrococcales bacterium | reverse complement strand
CACGGAGAAGCCCCAGCCGTCCTCGGTGAACCAGCAGTGCACGGGCAGCAGCGCGGCGCCGGTCTCGATCGCCAGCTTCGCCGGCCCGGCGGGCATGCTCGTGCGCTCGCCGAAGAACTCGACGGGCACGCCCCGGCCGGTCAAGTCCCGCTCGCCGAGCAGGCACACCACGCCGCCCGACTCCAGGCGCCTGCGCAGCGCCGGGAACGGCGGCTCCTCGCCGCCGCTGAGGGGGAACACCTCGAAGCCGAGGCGCTCCCGGTAGTCCACAAACCGCTGGAACAGTGACTCCGGCTTGAGCCGCTCCGCCACGGTGGAGAACTCGCCGCAGGCCGAGACCAGCCACACCCCGGCCATGTCCCAGTTGCCGCTGTGCGGCAACGCGAGCACGGCGCCGCGCCCGGCCGCCACAGCGGCCTCGATGTGCTCTTTGCCCTGAATGTCGCGGTCCAGCTGCTTGCCGGTCGCCGCCAGATCCAGCCCCGGCAGGCGGAAGGCCTCGCGCCAGTACCGGGCGTAGGAGCGGATGGACTGCCGGATCAGCTCGTCCGGCACCTCGGCCGCGGGCACACCGAGCACCCTCGCGAGGTTCGAGCGCAGCTGGCCCTGCCCCGCGCCGCGCTTGGCGGCGATGTCCGCTCCCAGGTCGAAGACCTTGCGCGCGACGGGCTCGGGCAGCAGCTTGACGAGCTTCCAGCCGGCGCCGTACCCGACGTCCACCAGCTTCTCCGAGATGCTCACTGCTCCCCCACCTCGTGATCCCGATCCCCAACAGCCGGCTCGGGCTCGTCCATCGGCAGCAAGTCCCGCGCGCCCGGGGACGTGCGTACCGACCACATGCGCTGGAGGACGGTGACCACGCTGCCGACTGCCAGGACCCACATGCCGACGTCGAGGAGCCACTCCCAACCGAACAGCTCGGACAATCCCGCCGCCGAGAGCACGATGATCAGCCGATCCGGGCGCTCGATCCAGCCGCCGTCCCCATTGAGCCCGCTGGCCTCCGCGCGAGCCTTCGCATAGGAGATCACCTGGGATGTGACCAGACAGATCAGCGTCGCGATGAGCAGCGGCTGGTTGTCGTCGGTATAAATGGCCCACCACGCGATGCCCGCGAAGATCGCGCCGTCCGCCACGCGGTCGCAGGTCGCGTCGAGCACCGACCCGTAGCGGGTGCCTCCGCCGCGCGCGCGGGCCGTCGCCCCGTCGAGCATGTCGAACATGACGAAGAACCAGATCACCAGCGCCGCGGGGAACAGATAGCCCATGGGAAACAGCGTCAACGCGGCCGCGATAGTGCCGACCGTCCCGATGATCGTGATCGCATCGGGGGTGACCCCCATACGCACCAGGCGCCGGCCGATCGGCAGCGTCACCTTCGATACCGACGCACGCGCAAACACGCTCAACACGTTGACCAAGCCTCCGACAGCAGGGCCCGGGTCTCACCGAGCAATTGGGGCAGCACTTTGGTGCCGCCGACAACAGTGATGTAGTTGGCGTCCCCGCCCCAGCGCGGGACCACGTGCTGGTGCAGATGCGCGGCCAGCGACCCGCCAGCTGCCGCCCCCAGGTTCAGTCCCACGTTGAACGCGTGCGGGTTCGCGACCTTGCGGATCGCGCGCAGCGCCTGCTGGGTGAACGCCATGACCTCGGCGCTCTCGCGCTCGTCGAGTTCCTCGAGCCCCGCGACATGCCGGTACGGAACCACCATCAAGTGGCCGGGGTTGTAGGGGTAGAGGTTGAGCACCGCGAACACGGTCTCGCCGCGCGCGATGATCAGCCCGTCCTCGTCCGTCATCTTCGGGATATCGCACAGCGGGCAGCCGCCGTCCTTGCCCGGCGCGGCCGACGCCACGTAGGAGAGCCGGTGCGGAGTCCAGATCCGCTCGAGCCGGTCCGGGTCCCCCACTCCGGTGTCCGTGATGCCCGGGTCGGGCCCCTCGGGGCCCGTCACCCCACGGCCCCGTCCTGCAGCAGCTCGGCCGTCGGCGACGCGTTCTCGCGCCGGCCCACCCAGCCGGCGATCAGCGCGACCGCGTCGGCAACGGGCACCCCGTTGACCTGGGTGCCGTCGCGGAAGCGGAAGCTCACCGCGCCCGCCTCGACATCGCGCTCGCCCGCGAGCAGCATGAACGGGATTTTCTGGGTGGTGTGCGTGCGGATCTTCTTCTGCATCCGGTCGTCGCTCGCGTCCACGTCCGCGCGGATACCGGCCGCCTTGAGCTGGCGCACGACGCCGTAGAGGTGTTCCTCGAACGCCTCCGCCACGGGGATGCCCATGACCTGCACCGGCGCGAGCCATGCTGGGAAGGCACCCGCGTAGTGCTCGGTGAGCACGCCGAAGAAGCGCTCGATGGAGCCGAACAGCGCACGGTGGATCATCACCGGGCGGTGCTTGGCGCCGTCGCCGCCGGTGTACTCCAGGTCGAAGCGATCGGGCAGGTTGAAGTCCAACTGGATGGTCGACATCTGCCAGGTCCGGCCCAGCGCGTCCTTGACCTGCACCGAAATCTTGGGACCGTAGAACGCCGCGCCGCCCGGGTCCGGGACCAAGACCAGGCCCGACGCCTCCGCGACCTCTGCGAGGGTGTTCGTCGCTTCTTCCCAGACGTCGTCGCTGCCGACGAACTTCTCCGGGTTCTTCGTCGAAAGCTCGAGGTAGAAGTCGTCCAGGCCGTAATCGCGCAGCAAGTCCAGCACGAACTTCAGCGTGGTGGTCAGCTCGTCGCGCATCTGCTCGCGGGTGCAGTAGATGTGCGCGTCGTCCTGCGTCATGCCGC
>JAUNUZ010000376.1 GCA_030537915.1 Micrococcales bacterium | reverse complement strand
TCCGCGTCAGCGTCCGGCAGGCCGGCGTCGACCCCGCTACCGTGCTCACGGCCGCGACCGCCCATCCTGCCGCGGCAATGGGCCGGGAGGATATCGGCCGCTTCGTACCGGGGGCGCTGGCCGACGTGGTGGTCCTCGATGGGGACCTTGAGGTGACGCGGGTGATGCGGCGCGGCCGCTGGATTCGGTAGCGGCGGGCCGACCCGCAGCTAGGTGAGCGTCGGGTCGGCCAGCCAGCGATCGACGCCGGCGAGCAGATCGCGGCGCACCGCCTCCGGGGCGCGGCTGCCTTCGATGGACCCCCGCGCGAGCCGGGCGAGCGACGCGTCGTCAAAACCGTGATCGACGCGGGCGGATTCGTATTGTTCGGCCAGCCGGCTGCCGAAGAGCAGCGGATCGTCGGCGCCGAGGGCGACCCGTGCCCCCGCGTCGAGCAGCTGACGCAAAGGCACGTCTCGCCGGTCCTGGTAGACGCCGAGCGCAACGTTGCTGCCCGGGCACACCTCCAGCGTGACGTCCTCGTTGACGACCCGGGCCAGGACGTCGAGGTCCTCCACGGAGCGCACCCCGTGCCCGATCCGTACGGGGTGCAACGCATCGAGCGTCTCGTGCACCGCCTCGGCGCCGAGGAGTTCACCGCAGTGCGGCATGCTCGCCAGTCCGGCGCGGGCCGCGATGCCGAAGGCCGGCGCGAAGTCCGCCGTCGTGCCGCGCCGCTCGTCGTTGCTCAGTCCAAAGCCGAGCACCTCGCCCCGGCCGTCACCGGCGTACCGGGCCGCGAGGCGCGCGAGGGTGCGGGCCTCGAGTGGATGGCGGGTGCGGCTCGCCGCGACGATGATGCCGACGCCGATCCCGGTGCGCTCGCTGGCCGCCTTCGCTTCATCGAGCACGATCTCCAGAGCCGGGGTGATGCCGCCGACGAAAGGCGCGTAGCTCGTGGGATCGACCTGCAGCTCCAGCCAGCCCGAGCCCTCGTCCGCGTCGTCCTGGGCAGCCTCGGCGACGATCCGGCGCATGTCCGCCTCACTGCGCACGCAGGCCCGCGCCGCGTCGTAGAGGCGCTGGAAGCGGAACCAGCCGCGGGTGTCTGCCTCGGTCAGGTCCGGTGGCCAATGCTCCGTCAGCGCCCGCGGAAGCCGAACACGGTGAGACTCGGCCATCTCCAGGAGCGTCGTGAAGCGCATCGAGCCCGTGAAGTGCAGGTGGAGATGGGCCTTGGGGAGCAGATGCACCGGACGAGCCATAACTCCAGTGAAACATCCGGCAGCCGGACGACCCAGGAGGTCCTGCGGCCACCGAATGCGCGCTGTCAGCCTCGGATGCGGGCCGTTACCTTGCCTCGGCCAGCAGGGTCTGGATGCGGCCGACCCCCTCTGCAAGGTCCTCGTCGCCGAGCGCGTAGGAGAGCCGGAGGTATCCACTCGGGCCGAAGGCCTCACCGGGCACGACCGCTACCTCGACCTCTTCGAGGATGAGGGCGGCGAGTTCGGCCGAGGTCTGGGGCCTCTTGCCGCGGATCTGCTTGCCGAGGACGCCCTTGACGCAGGGATAGGCGTAGAACGCACCGGTCGGTACCGGGCAGTCGACACCCTCGATCTCGTTCAGCATCTTCACCATCGTCTTACGCCGCCGGTCGAAGGCGGCCTTCATTTCCTCCACGGCCTCGAGCGAACCGTTCAGGGCCGCGATCGCGGCTCGCTGGGAGACGTTGGCCACGTTGGACGTCGCATGGCTCTGGAGGTTGGTGGCCGCCTTGATGACGTCGGTGGGGCCGATCATCCAGCCCACCCGCCAACCCGTCATCGCATAGGTTTTGGCGACCCCGTTGACCACGACGCACGTGTCCGCGAGCTCCGGCACGACGACCGGCATCGATACCTGCTCCACCCCGTCGTAGGTGAGGTGCTCATAGATCTCGTCGGTGACGACCCAGATGCCGTGCTCGAACGCCCAGCGTCCGATCGCCGCGACCTGCTCGCGCGGGTAGACCGCGCCGGTGGGGTTCGACGGCGAGCAAAAGAGCAACGCCTTCGTGCGGTCGGTCCGCGCGGCCTCGAGTTGGTCGATCGTGACGAGGTAGCCCTGCTCCTCACCGGCGAAGACCTCGACGGGCTCACCCCCGGCCAGCCGGATCGCCTCGGGATATGTGGTCCAGTAGGGCGACGGCAGTAGCACCTCGTCGCCGGGGTCGAGCAGGGCTGCAAAGGTGTTGTACACGGCTTGCTTGCCGCCGTTGGTCACGAGCACCTGCGTGGGCCTCACCTCGTAGCCCGAGTCCCGTGCCGTCTTCGCAACGATCGCCTCCTTGAGGGCAGGCAGCCCGCCGGCAGGGGAGTAGTGGTGGTTGACCGGGTCGTGCGCAGCGGCGACTGCGGCTGCCACGACGTAATCCGGAGTCGGGAAGTCTGGCTCACCGGCACCGAAGCCGATCACAGGTCGGCCGGCGGCCTTGAGCGCCTTGGCCTTGGCATCGACGGCGAGGGTGGCGGACTCGGCGATGGCGCCGAGTCGTCGCGACACGCGCGGGCGGGCGGGGGCAGATGAGTCGGGGGTCGCAGTCACGACACCCATCGTGGCCGAAACCGCCACGCGCGTCGAACAGCGGGCGCGCGTCTGTCGGTTGGCATTCACTGCGGGGGCTCACGTATGCTTTCGATCTGGGTGACTGACGACAGTCTCGCCGCAGCATGCGCTTCAGTGTTTTGTGAAGGTGTGTTGAGCGGGGTCGTTACCGGCACCCGTAGGGCAGTGGCTCAATTGGTAGAGCACCGGTCTCCAAAACCGGCGGTTGGGGGTT
>JAUNUZ010000375.1 GCA_030537915.1 Micrococcales bacterium | reverse complement strand
CGAGCAGGATCGTGCCGGCGAACAGCTCAAGCGCCTGCGCGAGTTGTTCGACGGCGGGCCCGTCGAGGTGGTTGGTCGGCTCGTCGAGCACGAGGAGGTTGACTCCGCGGGCCTGCAGGAGCGCGAGCGCCGCCCGGGTGCGCTCGCCGGGGGAGAGGGAGGCGGCCGGGCGCCCGACGTGGTCACCGACCAGGCCGAACTTCGCGAGCAGGGTGCGCACCTGGGCGGTCGGCCAGTCGGGAACCTCGCGAGCGAAGGCGTCGCCCAGCGGCTCGCTGCCCTCGAACACCGCGCGCGCCTGGTCGATCTCGCCGACGACGACTCGAGAACCGAGGGATACCGCACCCTCCTGCGGCGCTATCCGGTTCAGCAACAGGGCGAGCAGGGTCGACTTGCCGGCGCCGTTAGGGCCGGTCACCGCCACGCGGTCACGCAGATCGAGCTGCAGGTCCACCGGACCGAGCGTGAAGTCACCCCGGCGAACCCAGGCCGCGCGTGCCGTTGAGACGACATCGCCGGAACGGGGCGCCGCCGCGATGGAGAACTGCAGCTGCCACTCCTTGCGCGGCTCCTCGACCTGTTCGAGACGCTCGATCATCCGGTCGGTCGCCCTGGCCTTGGCGGCCTGCTTCTCGCTCGTCGCGCGCTGGTGATGACGGATGAACTTGTCCTTCTCCTGCACCCGCGCCTTGCGGACCGCGGTCTTGATGCCCTTGTCCATCCAGGCGCGCTGCATTCGGGCGCGCGCCTGCAGCGCGGACTTGCGCGCGCAGTAGTCCTCGAACGCCTCCCGCGCGTGCCGGCGCGTCGTGGAGCGCTCATCGAGGTAGGCGTCGTAACCGCCCCGGTAGAAGACGATGCGCTGCAGGCTCCGGTCGATCTCGACGATGGAACTCACCGTGCGCGAGAGGAACTCGCGGTCGTGACTGACGAGGACGACGGGTGTGTCGAGGTCTTGCACGAACTCCTCGAGCCGGTCGAGACCGGCGATGTCGAGGTCGTTCGTCGGCTCGTCGAGCAGGTAGGCGTCGTAGCGCGACAACAGCAGCGCGGCCAGGCCGACCCGCGCGGCCTGACCACCGGAAAGGCTCGTGATCTCGCGCTCGAGGTCGACTCCGAGTCCCAGATCTCCCGCGACGACATCGAGGCGTTCGTCGAAGTCGGCGCCACCGAGGGTGAGCCAGCTCTCGAGCGCGTCCGAATACGCGTCCTCGGCTCCGAGACCGGCGTCGGCCAGGGCATGGGCCGACTCGTGCATCGCGCGTTCCGCGTCATGGACCCCGGTGCGTCGCGCCAGTTGGGCGCGGATCGTCTCACCGGGCCGGCGCTCCGGCTCCTGGGCGAGGAATCCCAGACGGGCGTCGCGGGCAGACACGCTCACCGAGCCCGCCCGCGGAGCGAGTAGTCCCGCGAGGATCCGCAGGAGCGTCGACTTGCCGGCGCCGTTCGGCCCGACGAGGCCGATGATGTCGCCGGGGGCGACGACGAGATCGAGTCCGGAGAACAGCTCTCGGTCACCGTGTCCGGCTGCGAGCCCGTGCGCCTGGATCGTCGTACCCATGCGAGCCAGTGTCGCGCAGGGGATCCGGCCCGCCGTGGCGGGTGCTGTCGAACACCCGATGGGCCCGATCCGCTGGCCTGGGGCATCGGGCTTGGGATGCCGTCGCGCCGGAGATCGGTTCGAGTCCATCCTCGCTCCACTCCCAGCGCAGACCCCAGATCCCGGGGCCGAAGTCCCCTTTGTAGCGCCGCAGGGCGTTGCTGGTGATGGGCAGCGGGGTGCATCGCTCGGAGGAAGCGAACTCGACGAACTCCTCGGCGTGCACCGGCAGCGCCCGCGGATCGAAGACGACCTCCAGGTAGCACTCCCCGCAGGGGGCGATGTGGGCGCGATGACAGTCTCGTAGCGGCACCGTCTGGCCCACCGCGCCATAGCTGAACTGGATCCGGATGACGTCGTCGACCTGCATGGGGCGCGGCAGGAGGAGCTCGGCGACGACGAGCGGCATGTCCGTGGCCTCGCGAATTCGCCCGATCCGACAGTTCGTCTCCGCGCTGATGAAGGGGTAACTGCGGTCGTCGTCCAGGCCGTACCAGACGGGCATGCGGTCGACCCCCTCTCGGCTGGCCCGCAGGACGCGGGTCACGAGCTGGCGGTCCAGCGTTCCGTCACCTCGCAGGGTGATGTAGTCCTGCGAGGACAGCAGCTCGAGGCCGTTCTGCCAGTCCAGCCCCAGTGCGGAGATCGCTTCGGACACGAAGCTGCCGCCCTTGACATATTGGGCGGCCGGCACGGGCGGGGCATCGCCGTGCCGACGGCCGGGGCGCGGCGGAACCAGCGCCGCCAGGCTGGCGCGCTCGACGCCGAGGATCTCCTCCAGGGCGCCGAGCGCCGCGATCGACGCGGAGCGTTGCGGGACACTGCGCCCGGTCCGCCAATAACTCAGCGTGGCGGCCGACAGATAGTGGCCGCGGCGACTCAGGTGGTAGGTGAGGCGCTCGAGGGAGAGGCCACGCCGGTTCGTCGCGTCTCGGAAGGCTTGCGCGAAGTCCCCCGAGGTGCGGGCGTGCGGCCCCTCCTCGTCCACGTGGTCTCGTCCTTCCTGCCGGCTAGCACGTCCAACTCCGGCAGTGGATGGCTCCCGCACCGGTACCCGACGTCTCAGCGGGTGCATCGAGAGTAGACAGTTTCCAGCTCGCGCCCAGGGACCACATCGGTTCGGGCGATACCCGACGGGCTCTAGGAGTTGCGCCGTAGGTGCGGGGGGTCAACGCCGGCGGCGGGGGTGTGGGTCGGCTCGGCGGTGCGCGGAGCACCCAGATGGCCG
>JAUNUZ010000374.1 GCA_030537915.1 Micrococcales bacterium | reverse complement strand
TACTTGACGCGGCGCCTCCTGCACTACGCCGCGATGACCTTCGTGGCCACCAGCCTGGGCTACCTGGCCGCCGTCAGAGTGCTGCACCCGCAGGACCGGCTCCTGCAGGGCACCCCCCGCCCCACCCCGGCACAGGTGCAGGCGCGGCTCGCCGCCCACGGCCTCGATCCGGCGGCGTCCGCGTGGGAGCGCTACGCCCAGTGGGTCAAGGGCGTTGTGCTGCATTGGGATTGGGGCAGCGGACCGACGGGGGAGCCGATCAGCGCCGAGTTCGTCACGCGGGCGCTGGTCTCCGGTCGGCTCGTCGCCATCGCGACGATCCTGCAGATCGTCATCGGCGTGGCCCTGGGCGTCTACACGGCCTCCCGGCAGTACCGGCTCGGCGATCGTGCCGTCACCATGCTGAGCTACCTGCTGGCGTGCATCCCCGCACCGGTCGCCTTCCTCTGGGTTCAGCTCGGCGGGATCGCGGCGAACGAGGCCGCCGGGCGCCGACTCGTCTACGTCAGCGGGATCGCCTCCCCGGTGCCCCCACCCGGTGTCGCGGCGCGGTTCGTCGACGCCGCGGCGCACCTAGCCCTGCCGACGATCGGCCTCACCCTCATTGGTTACGGCGGCTATCAGCTCATGCAGCGGGCGGTGCTGCTGGACGAGATCGGCAGCGACTATGTGCGCACCGCCCGCGCGAAGGGTCTGACCCGCGGCCAGGCGATCCGCCGCCACGCGCTGCGCACCTCCTTCGTCCCGATCGCCCAGAACATCGCCTTCACCCTCCCGGCCGTCTTCGCGGGGACCTTCGTGCTCGAGCAGGTCTTCGCGTGGGAGGGCCTGGGGCGCTATCTCATCGAGGCCATCACCCGCACCCAGGACGTCAACGCGGTCGTCGCCTCGATCGCGTTCGGCGGAGCCCTCTTCGCGGTCGGCGCAATCATCGCCGACACCTCGGTCGCCCTCATCGATCCCCGTGTGGTCGACCCCCGCGCACGGCTGGCGGTCCGGTGACCGGCGAGGACGCCCTCGGTCACGCCATGCCCGCGGCCCCGGGCGGTGGACCGTCCGCGGCTCAGGACCTTGCCTGGACGAATCGGTCACCTGGGCGTTCACGAGAGCCGTCGGGCCCGGTAGGCGACCCGGCGCCAGGTCGTGGACGCATCCTTTGGCGTCGGCTGCGCCGCACCCCGGGCGCGCTGCTCGGCCTCGGGATGCTCACCAGCGCGATCACGCTGTGCCTGCTCGGCCCAGGGTTAGGTCGGTGGGCCGTCACGGACCAGGACATCGACCACCTCGGCGTCCCGCCGGGAACCGCCGGACATCTGCTGGGCACCGATGCCGGCGGGTTCGATCTCTATGCGCTGCTCGTCACCGGCACCGGGAGGTCACTGCTCATCGCGGGCACGGTCGGGCTCTTCACTCCGCTCCTGGGCGGGGTCTACGGCGCGACCATCGCCTACTGGGGAGGGCGACGCGAGCGCGCCGGGCTGTGGCTGCTCGACATGCTCATCCTGATGCCCGCCTTCCTCGTCGCGGCCGTCGTCGCCGGGGCGAGCGGCGGCTCGGCGGTCGTCCTCGCCGTCCTGCTGACGCTGCTGGGCTGGATGCCGCTCGCGCGGGTCGTGCGGGCTATGACCCAATCGCTGCGCGAACGCGACTACGTGCGGGCCGCGCGGTACCAGGGAGTCAGCGGCGCGGCGATCATCCGACGGCACATCCTGCCCAACCTCGGTTCCTTCCTCGTCATGTGCGTCGTGCTGGGGATGTCCAGCGCCATCGTCACCGAGACCGCGTTGTCCTATCTCGGCCTGGGCGTCCGCCCACCGGACGTCTCCCTCGGTCAGCTCATCGGGCGCGCCTCGGACCAACTCGCGGCCTACCCCTGGCTGTTCTGGGGACCCACGGGCGCTCTGATCTGGATCACGCTGGGACTCGCGCTCGTCGGTGACGGAGTCCGCGACGCCCTGGACCCCGCGTCTTCGGCGGGCGGACCCGCATGAACGGTGCCGTTCGGGTGCTGGCCGTGCGCGACCTGCAGGTGCGCTTCGGCTCGGAGGTGGGCGTCGTGCACGCGGTCCGCGGCGTCGATCTCACGCTCGCCGCGGGCCGCACCCTGGGCCTCGTCGGCGAGTCGGGGTCGGGCAAGTCGGCGATCGGGCTGGCCATCATGGGACTGCTGCCCGCCCACGCCCGGACCCAAGGCTCGGTGCGACTGGCCGGCACGGAGTTGCTGGGGCTCGACGATGTGGCGATGAGCCGCCACCGCGGGGTCGATCTCGGGATGGTCTTCCAGGATCCCGCCGGGGCCCTCACCCCGGTGCTGACGGTCGGGGCGCAGGTCGAGGAGGCCCTGCGCATCCACGGCGTCTCGCGTCGAGCGGCCGCCGAGCGCGCCCTCGCGCTCCTTGAACTCGTCGGACTCTTGGATCCGCGTCGTGCGGCCCTCGCCTACCCGCACGAGATCTCGGGTGGGCAACGGCAACGCGTGGCGATCGCCATCGCCGTCGCCAACGAGCCCGCCGTCGTCATCGCCGACGAGCCGACGACCGCCCTGGATACGTGCGTCCAGGCCCAGGTGCTGAGCGTGCTGCGCCACACGACGCGCGAGCTGGGGGCCGCCCTGCTGCTCATCACCCACGACCTCGCGGTCGTCGCCGGACTCGCCGACGACGTCGCCGTCATCCGCGCGGGCAGGATCGTCGAGCTCGCGCCCGCGCAGCAGCTCTACGCCGCACCCGCCCATCCCTACACCAGGCGTCTGCTGAGGGCTACCCCTCGGATCGACAGCCCGCCTGCGCCCCGAACCCTCGGTCCGCCGACGCCCCGGCGGCCGCTGGATGACACG
>JAUNUZ010000373.1 GCA_030537915.1 Micrococcales bacterium | reverse complement strand
TGCCCACCTCGCCGTCCACATCGGAACGAGCACAGGCGGGAGCAGGACATGGAACACACGGAGCACGTGATCATCGGGGTCGATCCCCACAAGCTGTCGGCCACGATCGAGGCCGTGGACCGTCACGAGAAATTGCTGGGCTCGGGCAGGTTCACCACGGACCGGGCCGGCTACGCCGCGATGCGCACATACGTCGCCGGCTGGCCCGAACGAACGTGGGCGGTCGAAGGCAGCAACGGTGCCGGCCGACCCCTAGCGCAGCGACTCCTCGAAGATGGCGAACACGTGGTCGACGTCCCAGCCAAGCTCGCTGCGCGGGTCCGCCTCTTCGATACCGGTCACAATCGCAAGACCGACGCCCGCGACGCGCACTCGATCGCGGTCGTCGCCGTCCGCACCAGGACCCTGCGGGTGCTGCGGCTCGACGGGGAGCTCGAAGCATTGCGGATGCTCACCGACCGCCGCGAGGCACTGACCCGTCGCAGGGTCCAGACCGTCGACCGACTCCAGGCGCTGTTGGCCGAACTCCTTCCAGGACAGGCGAAGAAGGACATCACTACCGGTCAGGCCAAGGCGATGCTCGCGACGGTCCGTCCGCGTGACATTGCCGGCAAGACCCGACACCGGATCGCCGCCGAGGAGCTGGCCGAGCTGGTTGCGGTCGAGGCCAAGATCAAGAAGTCGACCGCCGAGCTCAAGGCAATCGTGATGGAGCGTGGCTCGCACCTGATGGACCTGCGCGGCGTCGGGCCTGTGGTGGCCGCCCGGGTCCTGGCTGACGTCGGTGACGTCACCCGGTTCGCTGACCGCAACAGGTTCGTCCTGGACCGGCACCGCGCCCTTGGACGCGTCCTCGGGCGAGCAGAATCGGCACCGCCTATCCCGGGCCGGGAACCGGCGGATGAACCACATGATCCACATCGCCGCGATCAGCCAGATCCGCCTCGACACCGAGGGCAGGGCCTACTACCAACGCAAGCGAGCCGAGGGCAAGAAGCCCCTCGAAGCGATCAGGTGCCTGAAGCGAAGAATCTCCGACGCCATCTTCCGACAGCTCCTCGAAGATGCCCAGGTCGCGGCGGGACAGCGACTTGGGACGGGCCCGGGAGGGCACCGCGGGGCGACTCAAGAATCCAGCGCGGCCGACCTACCCCCGCTCGTCGACACTTCGGATCAGCCACTTCCCGGACCCGCAGGACCGACGCTAGGCCCAGCCTCAACGCCCCGGAAGACCCCCGCCTCTAAAAACGTCGCAGCAACCGGTTGACAACAGAAGGGAGCCGGAATGAAACCATGGAGCACCGACAGACCGGCTAGAGCAGGAATCCCGAGCCGCATCGCGGGACCCTTGGAACGGTGGACCGCAAGCATCACCACGGGAATGAGCAGGACGAGACCGATCTCGAAGAACATCGGGATGCCGATGATGCCTGCGATCAGCGCCATCTTCCACGGAAGCGTGCCGGCGCCGCCGCGCAGCAAAGTGTCCACCACTTTGGCTGCGCCGCCGGAGTCCGCCAGCAGCTTGCCGAGCATCGCGCCGAGCGCGATGAGCACCCCGACGTACCCGAGCACCCCGCCAACACCGGTCGCGTACGACCCGATGACCTTCTCCAGCGAGATGCCGGAGGCTACACCGACGAAGAGGGCGCCGATAGTCAACGCGAGGAAGGCGTGCATCTTCACCAGCACGATCAGCAGGACGACGATCGCGATCCCGACGCTTGCCACCACGAGCACACGGGTGTCATGAGAATTCCACGGCTGGTGTGCGGGGTCGACTGCGTTGGCCGTTGCCCTGACCGCCGTCTGGATCGCGATGGAACTCATGTCGTTCTTCCTCCCTCGGTTCGGCCGGCCAGGCCCAGCCTTTCCACGATGTGCCGTGCGATAACGGCAGGCGCCGGGCCCAGGCCGACCCGGATCTGCGGCTCGTCCGGCGTCGGCTCCTCAAGCGCCTCGAACTGACTGTCCAGCAGGGCCGGCGGCATGAAGTGACCGTGCCGTGCTGCCAGCTGAGCGGCGATGAGCTCCGCAGTGCCGGCGAGATACACGAATAAGACACCCGAACCACGCCGGTTCACCACGTCGCGGTAGGAGCGCTTCAAAGCCGAGCAGGTGATCAGTCCGTCCGTTCCGCTGTCGAGACGCTCCTCGACCCAGTCCGCGACCTTCGCCAGCCACGGCTGACGATCCTCGTCGTTGAGCGGGTGACCGGCCGCCATCTTGTCCAGGTTCGACTGCGGGTGTAGGGCATCGCCCTCCTCGAACGGCCATCCCAAGCTTTCGGCGAGGAGGGCGGCAACGGTCGATTTGCCGCATCCGGAGACACCCATCAGCACCAGCACCACGGGTCGCTCCACTGGTGCCCGGCTCTCGTCAGCAGACCCC
Source organism: Micrococcales bacterium (assembly GCA_030537915.1). Taxonomy (GTDB): domain Bacteria; phylum Actinomycetota; class Actinomycetes; order Actinomycetales; family Dermatophilaceae; genus Kineosphaera. The sequence goes on along the minus strand of JAUNUZ010000373.1, from coordinate 447 downwards.
CCAGAATTCGTCATGTCGGTCGTGTCTTAGATGCTGATGTGGTCCGTTGACGGCGCGGGCATCCGAGTTGAGCGGGGCACCCGGAGTCGACGGGCGTCAGCCAAGCACCTCGACCACCATGCGCTGACCCAGCGCGATTCTGCGCACGAAACTCCAGGCGCGCCCGGAAGCGCTGGGGGGAGGCGCAAGCAGCTGCCTCCTTCATGGGGGCCTCCTCTCTCAACTTCATCGGGACCAAGACGCCGATGGTTCGCCGGCAAGCAGGTCACCGCGTGCCCAAAGAACATTCCTCGTCGGCCCCGGAAGATGTCAAGGCTGGTGAGACAGACTCGTGCGGTAGTGGTGGGCGGACCCGGCTCGGCGAAACGATCAGCGTCAGGAACGCCTGATCGAGGTCGTCGGTGCCAGTCCGCCGGCGGACCGCGGCCGGTGTGTCGTCGACGATAA
>JAUNUZ010000372.1 GCA_030537915.1 Micrococcales bacterium | reverse complement strand
GGCGGCTAGGGGCCCTGATCCCGTCCGGTACCGGACGCGCGAGACCGCCGCGCGACGCGGCGGGGCTCGTCGTGGCGCTCGCCTTCCCAGAGCGGATCGGCCGCCGCGACGGCTCCAGCTACCTACTCGCCTCCGGGACACGAGCGGCTCTGCCTGCCGGCTCATCGCTGACGGGGCACGACTGGCTCGCGATCGCAGAAGTGACCCGTGCCTCGGATCGCGGTACGGCGGGTACCGGTGCGGTCATCCGACTGGCGGCGCCACTGGCGGCGCAGGACGCCCTGGAGGCGGCGGCGCACCTGCGCAGCGAGGAGGTCGTCGCGCGGTGGCGAGAGGGCCGGGTCACGGCGCGGCGGGTCGCCTCTCTCGGCGCCATCGAGTTGTCCTCGACGCCCGTCGCCCCGACCGCTGCGGTAGCGCGAGGGGCGGTCCTTCAGGCCCTCCAGGCGGGTGGCGTACAGCTGCTGAACTGGGCAGCTGCCGCCGCGTCGATGCGGCGCCGGCTCGCCGTCCTGCACCACTATCTCGGCGAACCATGGCCCGATGTGTCCGACGCGGCCCTGCTCGAACGCCTACCCGAGTGGTTCGGTCCTGAGCTGGACGCCCTTGCCCGGGGGACGCGTGCGGACCGTATCGACCTCCTGGAGCCCCTGCGTCGGCTGCTGCCGTGGCCGGCTGCCGCCCGGTTCGGCGACCTCGTGCCGGAGCGGTTGGAGGTGCCCAGCGGGTCGCGGGTGCGCATCGCCTACCCCGATGTCGAGGAGCCGGGCGCGCGGCCCGTCGTCGCAGTCCGCCTTCAGGAGTGTTTCGGGTGGGCGCAGACGCCGCGGCTCCTCGACGGGCGCGTGTCGGTGCTCTTCCACCTGCTGTCGCCGGCCGGGCGCCCGCTGGCCGTGACCGACGACCTAGCGTCGTTCTGGTCCGGGCCGTATGCACAGGTCCGGGCTCAGATGCGGGGCCGGTACCCGAAGCATCCGTGGCCGCAGGATCCTTGGACTGCGCCTGCGACCAGCCGCGTCACCGGCCGCCGCCCAGGTGTGCGGGCCGACACATGAGGCCCGACCCGCCCGACAGGATGTCTGCGGGCGGCAGCCAGCTGCGGCTCGGAGCAGTAGCCTCTGGCCATGAGCACCCCGGTCGATGTCGCGGATCTAGCGAAGGCGCTGCGGGACTTCGACAGCGGCTACCTCCTCACGACCGCTGCCGGTCGCGTCAAGGCGGTCACGGTCGAGGTGCGGGTCACCGACAGCGTCCTGGACATCCCCGGCGGCAGCCGGGGCAGCGCGGCGAATCTGGCGAGGAATCCCTCGGCCACGCTGCTCTTCCCGCCTCGGCAGCGGCATGGCTACACCCTGCTTGTTGACGGGACTGCCGAGGCGCGTAACGACGGTTTCCGCTTCACCCCCGCGACCGCGGTCCTGCATCGCCCGTCCGCATATTCGGACGGCCCGACGCCCGACGGGATCGGGGCCGAGCAGGCCGGTTCGTGCGACAACGACTGCGTGGGGTTGTCCTAGCCGACGGTGCGACCGGGCCGTCCTGGCGGCGGGTGCCATGATGGCGGCATGGATACGGCACCCCGCTCGGGCAAGGTCGTCGCCGGCCTGCTCATCGCGCTCGTAGTGATCCCGTTGCTCTACCTCGTGAGTCTGCAGCCCACGACCTACGGCCCCTTCGTGCTCGTCTTCCTGTTGACCGGCCTGGGTGTCCTCATCCACCAGCGCCGCCTGCGCCGCGCGAAGGGCCCGAAGCCCTAGCGCCCAGGGCCCGCTGCCGGCGTGGTGGGCGGGCCAGCGCGTGTTGGCTCTGCGCACACTCCTGGACCTGGCGTGACGAGGCTGCGGTATTCGTGCTCGACGGCATGCGCGAGCACCCCGCGACGAATCAGCTCTCGCAGCAGGACGAGGCCCAACCCGAGGCATCCGTAGGCGCCCGCGGCGACGAGCACCCCGGCGGCGAGCGCGCCGGGGTGCAGGAGATCGAGTCGAGCCGGGTCGCGCACGTAGAGAACGTCGGCCTCGACGAGGTGGCGCGAATGCGCCTCGAGCCGATCCGCCCAGGTCACGGGTGCCAACGGCCAGGTGCGGGTGCTGACGAAGGTGTGCGGCACGAAGCCGGCCTCGCGTAGCTGCAGGTCGATCTGCGCGAAGACCGGAGCGCCGGCGTAGATCCGGTGGAACGCGGTCTCCACCTGGACCGCGACCGTCGTGGCGAGCAGTCGCCCGGCATGACGCAGGATTGCCCTTTCGCTGCCCTGGGCGTCAAGCGTCAGGAGGTCGACACGGTCGATCTCGGCGAGGTCGTCGAGGCGCACGGTGGGCACCCGCACCCGCTCGGTCACGGCGGCCAGGCGGGGGAAGTCGGTGAGGACTGCGAGCTGGTCGGGGTCGGGTTCGAGGAGGCTGGAGAATCCACCTTCGGTGCAGATCCGCAGCTCGTGCTCCGCACCGTCACCGACCGCGACGCCGAGGAAGCGCTCGCCGTCTCCTGCCCGCGCCCGCAGCGCCGCGAGCGCGTCGGGCTGCGGCTCGAAGCCGGTGACCCGGGCCAGGCCGGCGCTGAGCAGCGTTGCGTAGAGCGGGGGCTCACCGACGAGTGGATTCGCTCCGACGTCTACGACCTCGACGTGACGCTGATGGCCCAGCAGCGCGGCCAGCCGCGTCAGCTCGTCTGCAGACAGCGTCGGGTCGACGTGGGTGCTCAGGGCGCGGTTCGTGGCCAGCTGGGTAGGTGTGCTCATCGCGGATGCTTCTTTCGGCGCCAGCCCCACTCGGCTTCGAGGTGCCGGTCACCGGTGGTGGGGGTAACGGGGCAGGGGTCCTCCGACCCCGTCGCTTCGAT
>JAUNUZ010000371.1 GCA_030537915.1 Micrococcales bacterium | reverse complement strand
ACCTGTGCTGCTTCCTGCGCAAGGTGGTGCCGCTGGACGAGGCGTTGGAGGGTTACGAGGCGTGGGCGACGGGCGCGCGTCGCGTCGAGGCCATCACCCGCCGCGAGACGCCGCAGGTCGCCTACGACGAACGCCGCGGTCGGATCAAGATCGCGCCCCTGGCGGCGTGGTCCGACGAGCAGCTGGCGGCCTACGCCGCAGAGCAGGTCGTCGTGCGCAATCCGCTGCTCGACCAGGGATATCCCTCGATCGGCTGCGCGCCGTGCACCGCCAAGGTGCGGACCGGCCAAGACCCTCGAGCCGGCCGCTGGTCGGGCACAGACAAGATCGAATGCGGGATCAACGTATGAGCGTGGACGCGCGGGATCGCACCGCGAGACTGCCACCGGTCACGCAGACGACCCAGGGCGCGACCGTGTGGCTGACGGGGCTCTCGGGTGCAGGCAAGTCGACGATCGCGAATGGTGTGGCGCAGCGGCTCGCCGCGGACGGTCGAGCTGTCGAGGTGCTGGACGGCGACGAACTGCGCGCGGCGCTCTCGCCCGGCCTGGGCTTCACTCGCGCCGATCGCGACGCGCACGTAGGCCGAGTCGGCTACCTGGCCCGGATGCTTGCGCGGCACGGCGTCATCGCGCTCGTGCCGGTCATCGCGCCCTACGCCGGACCCCGGGCGGCCATCCGGGCAGCCCACCAGAGCGAGGGAACCGCCTACGTCGAGGTGCACGTGGCGACGCCGGTCGCCGAGTGTGCGCGCCGCGACGTCAAGGGGCTCTACGCCAAACATGCCGCGGGTCAGATCGCCGCCCTGACCGGCGTTGACGACCCCTACGAGACTCCCGAAGCTCCCCACCTGCGGATCGACACGACCGGAACCGACGTGTCCGCCGGAGTCGACGCAGTACTCGATCTACTGCATCAGAGAGGACCGGAATGACGCTGACCACCGATGCCCGCCACGGCGGGGCGGCACCGGGCGCCGAGCCCGCGGGCCGCCGGGCCGCAGCGCCCGCCGACGCCACCCCCGGGCGCACCCCGGCCGTCGTCATGGACGCTTCGCTGCGTGCGCTGGAGGCCGAAGCCATCCAGATCATCCGCGAGGTCGTCGCCGAATTCGACCGTCCCGCATTGCTCTTCAGCGGTGGCAAGGACTCGGCCGTGCTCCTGCACCTGGCGCGCAAGGCCACGGCGCCGGCGCGGCTGCCCATCACGCTCGTGCACGTCGACACCGGACACAACCTCAGCGAGGTCCTGGAGTATCGCGATCGCGTCGTCGAGCAGGGCGGGCATCATCTCGTCGTGGCGGCGGTCGAGGACTGGATCGCCGACGGGCGCCTCACCGAGCGGGCGGACGGCATCCGCAACCCGCTGCAGACCATCCCTCTCCTCGACACGATCACCGAGCACCGGTTCGACGCCGTGCTCGGCGGCGCACGTCGCGATGAGGACCGGGCACGAGCCAAGGAACGGATCTTCTCGATCCGCGACGCCTTCGGCGGCTGGGACCCCCGCGCGCAGCGCCCGGAGCTGTGGACCCTCTACAACGGTCGGCACGCGCCCGGTGAGCACACCCGCGTCTTCCCCCTGAGCAATTTCACCGAGCTGGACGTGTGGCGCTACATCGCTGCGGAGAATGTCGAACTGCCCTCGATCTACTACGCGCACGAGCGGACCGTCTTCCAGCGCGACGGGATGTGGCTGACGCCGGGGCCCTGGGGTGGGCCCGGCAAGGGCGAGGCGCTCCAGACGCGGAGAGTGCGCTACCGCACGGTCGGCGACGGATCCGTGACCGGCGCTGTCGATTCCGATGCCGCCGTGGTCGCGGCCGTCATCGCCGAGATCTCGGTCACCCGGATCACTGAGCGCGGTGCCACGCGCGGGGACGACCGCCTCTCCGAGGCGGCCATGGAAGACCGCCAACGAGAGGGCTACTTCTGATGACGACGACTCTGGACCCGGCTACACCGGCGGCCCCCGCACAGGTCGGTGCGATGGTGGTCGAAGCCCTCGTTGCTGCTCGGGCCGAGCTGCGCCTGGTCATCGCCGGGTCGGTGGACGACGGCAAGTCGAGCCTGGTCGGGCGCTTGCTGCACGACACGAAGTCGATCCTGGCCGACCAGTACGAGGCGGTGGCGGACGCGAGTCGGCGGCGCGGCTCGGAGGCGGTCGACCTCGCGCTCCTCACCGACGGCCTGCGCGCGGAGCGGGAGCAGGGCATCACGATCGACGTCGCCTATCGCTACTTCTCGACACCGCGGCGCAGCTTCGTGCTGGCAGACACCCCGGGCCACGCGCAGTACACGCGCAATACGGTGACTGGCGCCTCGACGGCGCAAGCCGCAGTCGTGCTCGTCGACGTCCGCAACGGGGTCTCGGTGCAGACGCGCCGTCATCTCGCAGTCATGGCGCTGCTGCGCGTGCCGCACGTCCTCGTGGCGGTCAACAAGATGGACGCCGTCGGCTGGGACCAGGCGCGCTTCGAGGCGGTCGCCGACGAAATCCGCTCGGTCGGCGACCGCCTCGGCGCCAAGCGCATCCAGATCGTCCCGGTCAGCGCGCTGACCGGCCAACACGTCGCGGTCACCGCGGACACCGACGACCCGGCGGGCAGCTGGTACGACGGCCCAACCCTTCTGCACATCCTCGAGGAACTCGACGACCAGGTCGCGGCCCGCACGGCGCCCTTCCGCATGCCCGTGCAGCTGGTCATCCGCCCGCGCACTGCGCAGCACCCCGACTACCGGGGCCTGGCTGGGCGGATCGCGTCCGGCGCGGTGCGCACCGGCGAGCGGATCGTCGCCCAGCCCGGCGGCCTCGGGTCGGTCGTCACCGGCATCGACTCCCCGTCCGGACCGGTCGAGCAGGCCGA
>JAUNUZ010000370.1 GCA_030537915.1 Micrococcales bacterium | reverse complement strand
GTGGTTGCGCACTTTGCCCCCCCAGGCATGCGCGAGTCGTGATCGGCTCAGCACGCTCTCATGATCCCACACCCGACGACCTCGTCCGTCCGCCTGCCCGCTGGCCCCAACCCCCTAACGCCGAAGCGTGAACTACGCGAGCCACGTCCAGCGCTTCACGAAGAGTGACGGACGCCTGTGGGACAGTGGTGCCGTCCAGGAACGGAGGCCCCAATGCCGCACACGTCAGACACCCCGACGGGGCCCGAAGGCGACCCCTGCAACGATGGGGCGACCGGCGGATCGCCGAGTCGAGCGTGGGAAAGGCAACCGCAATCGGCCTACGACGCTGGTGATTCCGGCGGCTGGGGCGGGCCGAACCCGAATCCCTTGACCGGACCGATCCCGCGGATTCGCCGCGACTCCGGGCCGGGCGCCGCCTCCACGTCGGCCCCGGCGGCACCCGAGTCGCACCCGCCTGGTCGACAGCGTCGGCCCGATGCGCTGCCCGGGCCTATACCCGCAGGCCCGTCGGCGGAGCCGCTGGAGCGCCGGTCCGAAAGCCACCACCAAGGCCGAACCGGACCCGGCGAACCACAGACAGCCCCCATCCCGGTGCAGCGCCAGACGGACCCAAGCGCGCAGCGCGCCGGCTTCTCCCGCTACCTGACCCCGCGGTTGCTCCCGGTGACGTTCTGGCTCGTCGTGACCTACCTCGTCCTCGACGGCGCGATCCCGATCATCTGGGCCGCGGCCGGGGGTACCCCGCTCGCCCCCCTGCTCGGACCGATCCTCGTGGCGCTCGTCAAGATCGTCGCCCTCGGCTGCCTTGCCCGGGTCGTTCTCGAGGCCTGCGATCACGCCTACCCCCACGACAGCTGAGCCCGGATGGCGCTTCGGGCTCAGCTGCCTGTGGGCGAAGGCCTTCTCCGGTCGGTTCGCTACGCCGGCCTGACGTCGGCTTGAATGGGGCGATGGAATCCCCCTATCGCATCTGCGTCGTGTGCTCGGGCAACATCTGCCGCTCGCCGATGGCCCAGATCGTCCTGGCCCGTGCGTTCGCCGACGCGGGGCTCGCCGACAACGTCGAGGTCAGCTCCGCGGGGACCGGCGGTTGGCACCTCGGTAGCGGTGCGGACGACCGCGCCCTCGCCGCTCTGGCAGGGACGGGGTACGACGGCTCGGGCCACCGGGTCCGCCGCTTCGAGGCCGACTGGCTCGAAGACCTCGACCTCGTCCTCTGCGCCGACGCCGGGCACCTGCGCGAGGTTCGTGCCATGGCGCAAGGCAGCGACGCCGAAATACGCTTGCTGCGCGAGTTCGATCCGCACGCCCGCGACGATCTGGACCTGGCCGACCCCTACTACGGCGACCAGTCCGACTTCGAGGAGTGCCTGCGCCAGATCGAGCGGGCCGGCGCGGGTGCCGTCGACTACGTCCGCGCCGAACTCGCCTCGTAGGCAGAGGACTATCCCGCTTCCGCCGAGGGGGGGCCTTCGCTGCTCGCGCCGTCCCGGGGACTGGGGTCCTGCAGATAGGGGGCGAGGTCGCTCTCGGCCGTGCCGAGAACCTCGCGTACGACGACGACATCGTCGACATCCCCACCGGGCGCGTCGTCGGGGACGACGTCTACCTTGCGGGTCAGGTAGTGCATCGCCGCGACGATGAGCCGCTGCCGGGCTGCGGCGGCAGGTGCTAACGCGGCGGGTGTCGGCTCGTCTGCAGGCAGGGATTCGAGCAGTTCGGCCCGATCTTCGAGCAGGTTCAGGGCGGCGTCGATGCGATCGGACACCGGCTCGAGCGCACCTTCGTCGAAACCGCGATCGCGGACGCTCTCGGCCAGATCCCGCAGCGAATCGGGATCGTCGACGATTCGCGCCGAAGCCTCCCGCGATCGCCGAAAGGCCATCGAGGCGAGCACGCGCTGCACCACGGACCGATTCACCGAGGCGCGCCGTTTAGCGGGCCTTCCCGCCCGGCGGTCACTCACACCATCGAGTGTAGGCACGCATGTCTGGGAGGATGACCACATGCCTGCGTTGTCCCAGATCAAGCCGCCCCTCGCGCTCGGCGGGCTCGACGGCCGCTACCGTCGCGCCGTCGCTGCCCTGGTCGACCACCTATCCGAAGCGGCCTTGAACCGCGAGCGGATCCGGGTGGAGATCGAGTGGCTCATCCACCTGACGACGCACGGGGTCGTCTCCGGGGTCCGAGCGCTGAGCGAGGCCGAGCAAGGCGGGTTGCGGGCCGTCGTGGCAGGCTTCGGTGCCGCCGACATCGCCGAGCTCGCCGAGATCGAGCGCGAGACGGTCCACGACGTCAAGGCGGTCGAGTACTACCTCAAGCGTCGGCTACCCAGCGTGCTCGAGAGTGACAACCACAACGACACCAAGAGCCTGAGTGAACTGATCCACTTCTGCTGCACCAGTGAGGACGTCAACAATCTGTCGTACGCCCTGATGGTCCGCGGGGCGATGAGGCTGGTCTGGCTGCCTGCGGCGACGGCACTCGTCGATGCCCTCGCCGGGATGGCCCACCAGCTCGCGGACGTCCCTCTTCTCGCGCACACCCACGGCCAGCCCGCGACGCCGACGACGATGGGCAAGGAGCTGGCGGTGCTGGCCCACCGGCTGCGCCGTCAGCTGCGTCGCATCGAGGGCGCCGACTACCTCGGCAAGCTCAACGGTGCGACCGGCACGTTCGGCGCGCACGCGGCGGCCGTTCCGGAGGCGGACTGGCCGCAGATCAGCCGCAGCTTCGTCGAGGGTCTCGGCCTGACCTGGAACCCGTTGACCACCCAAATCGAGTCCCACGACTGGCAGGCCGAGCTCTACTCCGACGTCGCGCGCTACAACCGCGTGCTGCACAACCTGTGCACCGACCTGTGGACCTACATCTCGATGGGCTACTTCGCGCAGGTCCGCGGCCAGGGCAGCG
>JAUNUZ010000369.1 GCA_030537915.1 Micrococcales bacterium | reverse complement strand
GGGATGGATCCGAGTCAGGCCTCGGGCTCGTCGCGCCGCCGCAGATAGCGCTCGAACTCTCGGGCGATCGCATCGCCGCTCGCCTCTGGGTGCTCGGCGGTGTCCGTGGCCTGCTCGAGGGCCTCGACGTATTCGGCGACCTCCTCGTCGCTGGCCGCCAATTCGTCGACGCCGCGCTCCCACGCCTTGGCCAGATCCTCCAGGTCCCCGTGGTCGAGGGTGAGCTGCAACAGCTCCTCGACCTGGTCCAGGAGTGCGAGGGCCGCCTTGGGCGAAGGTGCGCCGCCGGCATAATGGGGCACGGACACCCAGCACGACACCGTGGGGATCTCGGACTGATGTGCGGCGTCCGCGAGCACGCCGACGATTCCGCTGGGGCCCTCGTACGTGCTCGGCTCGAGGTCGAGGGTGTGCGCGAGATGGGCGTCGTCGCAGTAGGTCCCCACAGGCAGCGGCCGCGTGTGCGGGACATCGGCGAGCAGGGCGCCCAAACACAACATCATGCTCGCGTCGACCTCGTCCGCCAGCGCGATGAACTCGACGACGAAGGAGCGCCATCGGGTCGACGGCTCGATGCCCTGGATGAGGAGCACGTCACGCCCCGCGATGGCTCCGGCCGCGTGCAGCACTCGCGTCGTCGGCCACGTGATGCGGCGGATCCCGTCGACCACGCCGACGCGCGGCCGGTTCACCTGAAAGTCGTAATAGTCCTCGGGATCGACCGCCGCCACCGGTTGCGCATCCCACACCTGCGCCAAGTGGTCCACCACCGAGCTGGCAGCCTCACCTGCGTCGTTCCAGCCCTCGAACGCGGCGATGATGATCGGGTCGACGAGCTCAGGCAGGTCATCGACCTCGATCACGTCGCTGCTCCCACGCCCGCGCGGCACTGTCCTAGGTAACTCATCGCTCCACCCTACGCAGTCAGCTGCGCCGCCCCGAAGAGGAACGTGCGCCAAGGCGTCTCGTGCGTCGATAAGGCAGATTCCCAACGCTCGCTACCATGAGAGCTTCCTCGTCCTCGAGTAGAGAGCCCAAACCACTGTGAGCAGCCGCTCCGATTTGCGCAGCCTGTTTTCCGAACGCGTCCTCGTCGCCGATGGGGCGATGGGCACGATGCTGCAGGCCGCGGACCCGTCCCTGGACGACTTCCAGCAGCTCGAGGGCTGCAACGAAATCCTCAACGTGACGCGCCCCGACATTGTCCGATCGATTCACGACGCCTACCTCGAGGTGGGCGTGGACATGATCGAGACGAACACCTTCGGGGCGAACCTGGGCAACCTCGGCGAATACGACATCCCCGAGCGCACCTATGAGCTCGCCTACGCCGGAGCAGGCATCGCGCGCGAGGCTGCCGACGCGTACAGCACGCCGCAGCAGCCCCGTTTCGTGCTCGGCTCGGTCGGGCCCGGTACGAAGCTCCCCTCGCTGCTGCACGCGCCCTACGCAACCCTGCGCGATGCCTACCAGGAGTGCGTGGCGGGCCTCATCGACGGCGGTGCGGACGCGATCCTCGTCGAGACCTGCCAGGACCTGCTCCAGGCGAAGGCCGCGGTCGTCGGCGCCAAGCGGGCTCTGGCCGCCGCGCAAACTGATCTGCCGATCATCGCTTCCGTGACCATCGAGACGACTGGCACCATGCTCATGGGGAGCGAGATCGGTGCCGCTCTCACCTCGCTCGAGGCCCTCGGGGTCGACGTCATCGGCCTCAACTGCGCGACCGGTCCGACCGAGATGAGCGAGCACCTGCGGCACTTGGCGACGAACTCACGGATCGCCCTGAGCTGCCTGCCCAACGCCGGCCTCCCGCAGCTCACCAAGGATGGTGCGCACTACCCTCTGACGCCCGCGCAGTTGGCGGCGGCCCATGAGCAGTTCGTCCGGGACTACGGCCTGTCGATCGTCGGCGGGTGCTGCGGCACGACCCCCGAGCACATGCGGGCGGTAGTCGAGGCGGTCGGCGGCAGGCCGGTGGCCCCGCGCGAGCCGGTCGTGGAGGCGGCGGTCTCCTCCCTCTACAGCTCCGTCCCCTTCCGGCAGGACACCTCCTATCTGTCTATCGGCGAGCGAACCAACGCGAACGGCTCGAGGGCCTTCCGCGAGGCGATGCTCGCCCAGAAGTGGGACGAGTGCATCGACATCGCCAAGGACATGACCCGCGAGGGTGCGCACTTGCTCGATGTATGTGTCGATTACGTGGGTCGCGACGGCGCCGGTGACATGAGCGAGCTCGTCTCGCGCTTGGCCACGTCCTCGACGCTGCCGCTCGTGCTCGATTCGACCGAACCCGCCGTTGTCGAGGCCGGCCTCGAGCGGCTCGGCGGCAGGGCGGTCATCAACTCGGTCAACTACGAGGACGGGGACGGTCCGGAGTCGCGCTTCGCGCGGGTCGTGGCCCTCGCCAAGGAGCACGGATCCGCGCTCGTCGCGCTGACGATCGATGAGTTGGGGCAGGCACGCACCGCCGACCACAAGGTGGCCATCGCCTCCCGCCTCCTCGACGCGCTGAGCACCGAGCACGGATTCACGGTCGAGGACATCATCGTCGACTGCCTCACGTTCCCCATCGCCACGGGTCAGGAGGAGACCCGCCGCGACGCGATCGAGACCATCGAGGCGATCAAGGCGATCAGTGCGAAGTATCCGGGCGTGCAGACGACGCTCGGGGTCTCGAATGTGAGCTTCGGCCTCAAGCCGGCCGCCCGCGTCGTGCTCAACTCGGTCTTCCTGGACGAATGCGTCAAGGCGGGGCTCAGCTGTGCCATCGTCAACTCGGCCAAGATCCTGCCCGTCGCGCGCATCCCGGCGGACCAGCTCAAGGTCGCGCTCGATCTCGTATGGGACAAGCGGGACTTCGACGAGACGGGGGAGTGCACCTACGACCCTCTTTCGCGATTGCTGGAGCTCTTCGAGGGC
>JAUNUZ010000368.1 GCA_030537915.1 Micrococcales bacterium | reverse complement strand
CGCACCGGAACTTCCTGGAGCTCAGCAAAAACACGGCGCTGGCTGTGGGGCCGGTCCTCAAGGAGGGCGCCTCGACGATCCTCTTCCTGCCGCTGGCCCACGTCCTCGCCAGGCTCATCGAGGTTCTCTCCTTCAAGACACAGGTGCGGATCGGGCACTCACCCGACATCACCAACCTCATGGGCGACCTGCAGAGCTTCCGCCCCACCTTCCTCCTGTGCGTGCCTCGGGTCTTCGAGAAGATCTATAACGCCACCGACCAGAAACTCGCCGCCGAGGGCAAGGGGCGGCTCTTTCGTCTCGCTGCCAAGACGGCGATCGCCTACAGCCGGGCGATGGATGAGAAGAGGGTGCCGCTGCCGCTGCGGGTGCAGCACAAAGTGCTCGACGTGCTCGTCTACTCCAAGCTGCGGGCGCTCATGGGCGGCAAGGTCGAGTACGCGGTTTGCGGGGGCGCCCCTCTCGGCACCCGTCTCGGACACTTCTTCCGTGGGGTCGGGATCTATGTCCTCGAGGGCTACGGGCTGACCGAGACGACAGCTCCGACCAATGTCAGCGCCCCCGGCGCCATCAAGATCGGCACCGTAGGCCGTCCGCTTCCCGGTGTCGGCATCCGGATCGCAGCCGATGGCGAGGTCCTTGTCAGCGGTGTCGGCGTCTTTCGCGGGTACCGCGGCCAGGCTGAGGCCACCCGCGAGACCTTCACCGAGGACGGCTGGTTGCGCACCGGCGACCTGGGCCGACTCGACGACGAGGGATTCCTTGTCATCACGGGGCGCAAGAAAGAACTGCTCGTCACCGCCGGCGGCAAGAATGTCGCACCGACCGTGCTGGAGGACGTCGTGCGCGCACACCCGCTCGTGTCCCAGTGCCTCGTGGTCGGCGACCAGCGCCCTTACATCGCGGCCCTGCTCACCCTGGACCCGGAGATGGTGCCGGGCTGGGGCAAGGCGCACGGTAAGGACGACCTCACGTGGGAGCAGGCCCTGGACGATCCGGATGTGCACAACGCGCTGCAGAAGGCGATCGACCGGGCGAACTCCAATTTCAGCCGAGCGGAGTCGATCCGCGCCTTTCGGGTGCTTCGCACCGACTTCACCGAGGTAAGCGGACACCTGACCCCATCGATGAAGCTCAAGCGTCCGCAGATCTACGCCGATTTCGCCGGAGACATCGAAGCGCTCTATGCGGACAACGACGAAAAGCGGCGCGTCGGCTCAGGCGGGTGAACAGGCTCGCCCGAGCGAGTTGGCGCACGGCCCACGCGATCCTGACCGCCGCACCAATAGGCGGGCGGCAGCTCGGCCTCACTGACTAGGCGCGAGCTGGCGAAGATCCTCCTGCCACGCTCGCAACAGCTCGCTGGAAGTGATTCCCACCGTGGCGAGGGATCCCGCCTCCTGGACGCGCCTCGCAGCGTCGGAGCCCCCGAGGCGGCGCAGTGTCCGTACCACCAACCAAGCCAGTGCGTAGGCATCCTCGCGCGATGAGTCGACGGCCATCAGATCCGCCGCGTCCGGCAGTCGCGTCGGCGGCCCGTCCAGCGCAATCCGCTGCAGCAGACCCGCTGCGACGTCCCGTGGCTGGACTCCGATGGCACGATAGGCGACGTCCTGCGCGAAGCCCTCGCTCAACCATGGGGGTGCCGCCTCAGCCACCGAGTCGGCCGTCGTCGCGGCTGTCATCGCAGGCTTCGCGGTGGCGCTGGCTGACGGCGGGTCGGACAACTGCGCTGCCACCGCCACATGGACCGCCTCGTGGACGAGCAGCGCCCGTCGACCCGCCGTCGTGGCCTGAGACCAGGCGACCGGATCAAGCACGATGTAGGAGCCGGTTCCGGGGCCCCGGATGGCCATCGCCGCCGAGTCTGCGAGCCGGTCCGCAGGCACCTTCGCGACCTGCGCAAGCTGAGCCCGATCCGCCGGGGCGACGATGAGCAACCGCTGCGGCCAGGGACGCAGCCACTCCCGCTCGAGGGTGGCGATGGCCTCCCGGCCCATGCGCTCGATCTCGGTGAGGTCCGGCGATGGCCCCCCGCCCAGCACGACAACATCCGCTCCTGCCACGCGGTGCGACCATCGCAGTGCGGGCGACGTGGTGAGTAGCGCGGGCACCCATCCGGGCAGCTCGGCGGGCTCTGCCGACTGCACGGACCCTGGCACGTCGTACGGCGACCCGATCGTCCCGAGTGCGGAACTGCGCGGTCGCAAGCCCGCGCAGCCCGTGGCCGCCGAACCCACCGCGAGCGCGAGGATGAGCGAGGCGAGAACGGCTGCGCGACTGCGCGTCCGATAGAGGCGTACGGGCACGCGACCATCATCGCGCTCACGCCGCGCCCGAGCATGCGCCCGCCGCCTCAGCCAACACGCTGGACGCGCCACGGCTCTGGCCTCGCCCGGGCGAAGACCGCATCCCGCGTGGACACCAGGCCAGCAGAAACAAAGGCATCGACCGCTCGACGCTCCTCGTCATCCAGGGGCAGGCCGGGCTGCGCGTCGAGTAGGACAGGGACGATGCACTCGCCGCACGCACGACCTCGCACCGGGCAGGTGATGCAGTCCATGATCATGGCGGGCCTCCTCTTCTTCGTCTTCTTCTTTAGCTTCTTCTTCGTTGAGCTCTTGGGTCGAACCGAGTCGGTGAGTCGGTATCGACGTCACCCCGCACGCTAGGTCTTGCCACCGACAAGGTCCCTCGCAAGCGCATCTGCGCAGCTCAACGACCTTGTCGGTGCACGAACCTACGGTGTGGCCATGAATCCGACACTCCCGCTCGAGGCGCGCCGCCCCCGGCTCGTGCAGGCCACTTTCGACGATCTGGGCACTGCGCTGAGTGACGCAACGTTCGTCGTCGTCGACCTCGAGACCACGGGTGGCAGCCCACACGACTGCGAGATCACCGAGATCGGCGCGGTCAAGGT
>JAUNUZ010000367.1 GCA_030537915.1 Micrococcales bacterium | reverse complement strand
GAGCGCCTTGACGCCGGCGTCACAAACGCTCGCCGCGGCGTAACCGTCCCAGGCCGAGGACCCGGTGGGCTCTTCGGGTCCCGACGGGTGCCGGTACGACAAACCGCTTCTATTGGCCGTTCGTAACGCTAGCGTGACCTACTATCCCGTCAGTAGCACTCGAGGCTTCCGACGGCCAGCCGGACATGTGAGAATGTCAGCACAAGATGGTCACACCTTCGAGGAGCCCGCACCATGAAGATCGCCACCGCTCCCTGCAACTGGAACAACGGGGACATTCCCGATTTCCGCCCTTACACCCCCGCAGGGCAGATGCTGGACGAGATGGTCGAGGCGGGCTACACCGCGACCGAATGGGGCCCGGGCATGCCCGACGACCCCGCCGTCGTCCGCGAAGAGATGGCGGCGCGGGGACTCTCGATGGTCGGGGCGTTCGTGCGGCTCGGTTACCGCGACCGTGACGCCTGGGAGGAGGCCGACGCCGCGGCGCTCGCGGTCGCCGATCGCGTCAAGGCAGCCGGCGGGTCGATTCTCGTCGCCGCCGAGTTGGGCGACGATCGTCGCGACGCCGAGGCGGGCCACGTCGACGAGGCGCGCGGTCTGAGCGACGAGCAGTGGTGCAACTTCGCCGACGGCCTAGCCCACCTCGCCGACCTGCTGCAGCCCAAGGGCATCAAGGTGGTGCTGCACAACCATGTCGGCACCTACGTCGAGACTGCGGCCGAGACCCGGCGCTTCCTCGACGAGAGCGACCCGACCAAGGTCGGCTGGTGCCTGGATGTCGGCCACCTCAAGTACGGCGGAGGCGACGCGCTCGACTTCCTGCCTGAGTACGGCGATCGGGTAGCACATGTTCACCTCAAGGACGTGGACCCCGATGTGCTGCGGCGCGCGAAGGATGAGTCCTGGAGCTTCGGTGCTGCTCTCCGCGAAATCATCTTCCCGGAGCTCGGCGAAGGCCTCGTCGACATCCCCGCCATCGTGCGCGACCTCGAGCAGCGTGGCTACGACGGCTGGTACGTCTTGGAACAGGACACGACCCACAAGCACCCCAAGGAAGCCGCCGCAAGCAACCTGCGCTACGTGCAGAGCCTGCGGGCCTGAGCCCCCAAACCGCGCGAAGCGCCCCCGGGAAGAGTCCCGGGGGCGCTTCGTCCCTCTCGTCAGGCGTTCTGTGGGAAGCCCAGGTTGAGACCACCATGGCTCGGGTCGAGCCAGCGCGCCGTCACGGCCTTGGTCCGCGTGTAGAAGTGCACGCCCTCCATGCCGTGGGCGTGGCTGTCACCGAAGAGCGAGTCCTTCCAACCACCGAAGGAGTAGTACGACATCGGCACGGGGATCGGCACGTTGATACCCACCATGCCGACCTCGACCTCGTTCTGGAAGCGCCGGGCGGCCCCGCCGTCGTTCGTGAAGATCGCGGTGCCGTTGCCGTAGGGGCTTGAGTTGATGAGGTCCAGGCCCTCGTCGTAGGAGCCGACGCGCACGACCGAGAGCACCGGGCCGAAGATCTCGTCGGTGTAGATCGACGCCTGGGTCCCCACCTTGTCGAAGAGTGTCGGGCCGACGAAGAAGCCGTCCTCGCCGCCATGGAACTCATCCTGCCGACCGTCGACGACGAGCTCGGCGCCCGCCTCGACGCCCGCCCCGATGTAGCCGGTGATGCGGTCGCGTGCCTGACCGGTGACGACCGGCCCCATGTCGCAATTCGTCGAACCATCGCCGGTCTTGAGTGTCGCCATACGTTCCTTGATCTTCACGACGAGCTCATCGGCGATGGAGTCGACGGCAACGAGCGCGGAGATCGCCATGCAGCGCTCGCCCGCCGATCCGAAGCCCGCGTTGACGGCCGCGTCCGCAGCGAGGTCGAGATCGGCATCCGGCAGGACGAGCATGTGGTTCTTCGCGCCGCCGAGTGCCTGGACGCGCTTACCGTTGGCCGTGCCACGCTCGAATACGTACTTGGCGATAGGGGTCGAGCCGACGAAGCTGATCGCCTTGACGGTCGGGTTGTCCAAGAGAGCGTCGACGGCCTCTTTGTCGCCGTGGACAACGTTCATGACGCCGTCGGGCAGCCCGGCCTGCGTCCACAGCTCGGCGATCGCGTTGACGGCCGAGGGGTCCTTCTCGCTCGGCTTGATGATGACGGCGTTGCCGCAGGCAACGGCGATCGGCACGAACCACATGGGCACCATCGCCGGGAAGTTGAACGGGCTGATGACGCTGACGACACCCAGCGGCTGGAGAATCGAGTAGACGTCGACCTTCGTCGAGACATTCTCCGAGAAGCCGCCCTTAAGCAGGTGCGGTATGCCGCACGCAAACTCGGCCACTTCGAGCCCACGGGTGACCTCACCGAGCGCGTCCGAGGTCACCTTGCCGTGCTCGGCGGTGATGATCGCCGCGATCCGCTCCTTGTTCGCGTTGAGCAGCTCGCGGAAGGCGAAGAGCACCTGCACGCGCTTGGTCAGGGACTTGCTCCCCCACTCCTTGGCGGCGACGTCGGCGCGCGCGACGACCTCGTCGACGACGCCCTTGCTCGCTAGGTCGAGCAGACCGGTGACCTCACCGGTCGCGGGGTTGAAGACTTCGCTGGTGCGCTCAGCCTCGCCCTCCCACGAAGTGTGGCCGACGAGGTGGGTGATGCGGGTCGGGGTGGAGGTGCTCACAGTTCTCCCTTGTGTTTAGTGGTTGATCCGAAAGAGTCGATGGATGACGGGTCAGTTACGGGTTGTCGTGCAGGGGCAGGCGGGGGTCGACCGCCTGGCCTTCCCAGGTCTGCCGGACCCAACCGTGGGCCGGGTCGTCACAGATGAGCCAGACCCGCTCCTGGCCGGGTCCCGCCATGACGTTGAGGTAATACATGTCGTAGCCGGGCGGGGTCATGGCCGGGCCGTGCCAACCGTGCGGCACGAGGACGACGTCACCGGTGTGAA
>JAUNUZ010000366.1 GCA_030537915.1 Micrococcales bacterium | reverse complement strand
GTGCATCTGGGATTCGGAGAGCGTGTTGATCGCGCCGAGCATGATGAGCGCACCGAGATCGAAGCCGGCCAGCGTGCCGAATTGCAGGAAGCTGCCGTAGAAGCCGCGCCTCTTGTCCGGCGCATATTCGGCCATGAGGGGGCCTCGTCGGCTTCCAGCGCGGCTTAGCCAGCGCTCACTCGACGTCGAAGTCGCAGGGGTCAGGCCCGGTCCGCTCGTCCCTGTTGAGGCCGCTGATCGTCTGGACGTCCCCGTCCTCGAGCGTGACGTCCAGAGCGCCGAAGTTCTCGACGATGCGCTCCGCGGTGACCGACTTGGGGATGACGACGTTGCCGATCGCGAGGTGCCAGGCGAGCACCACCTGCGCGGGTGTCGCATCGTGCTTGAGCGCGATCGTCGCCAGCGTCGGATCGTCGAGCAGGCCCTTGCCGGAGCCGAGCGGGGACCATGCCTGCGTGCGGATCGCGTGCTCCGCATCGACCTTGCGCAGACGCTCCTGGGTCAGGTAGGGCGACAGCTCGATCTGGTGGATGACCGGCGTGACCCCAGAGGTCTGCACCAGCTCGTCGAGCTGGGGCTCCGGGAAGTTCGAGACCCCGATCGAGCGGATCCGGCCCCGCTCCTTGAGCTCGACGAACGCCTGCCACGTGTCGAGGAAGCGGCGCTTGGCGGGCATCGCCCAATGGATGAGGTAAAGGTCGAGCACGTCGAGGCCCAGCTTGTCCATTGACTCATCGAAGGCGCGCAACGTCGAGTCGTAGCCCTGCGCGCTGTTCCACAGCTTGGTCGTCACGAAGACGTCGTCTCGGGGTAGACCGGAGGACGCGAGCGCACGCCCGACACCCGCCTCGTTGCCGTAGACGGCGGCGGTGTCGATGTGGCGGTAACCGGCCTCGAGTGCCTGGCCGACGACGCGCTCGGCAAGGCCGTCCTCGACCTGCCAGACCCCGTAGCCGAGCTGCGGGATCGTATGGCCGTCGTGCAAGGTGACGCTCGGGGAGGTAGTCATACGGGTGCCAAGGGGACCCGACCCTGAGCTATTCCCGCCCGTACGGGTGCCACCCGGGCGCCCCGAGCCGTCTCTGCCCCCGCCTCAGCCCGGCTCTCGCCGCCTCTCCGCCCACAGCATCCGCCCCGCCGGCGCGACGGACCGCAGGCCGCTGACCGTCTCGAAGCGGTAGCCCCGCGCGCTGAGCTGCTCGAGCAAGCCGGCCGTCAGGGCTCCCCGGTCGAAGATCGGGGCCGCGACGGCGGTGCTGCCCGTGAGGCTGCCCATGCCGCCACCGACACCGGCGGCGGCGTCGTGCAGCAGCAGGATCCCTCCGGGGTGCGCCGCGCCCGCCGCGCGCTCGAGCAGGACGTCCGTCGGCTCGGCGGTCCAGTCCCGCGCCCAGGCACTCCACAGCACCACGTCCAACCCCAGCGCGCGCGTTGCCACCGCCATCGCCATCGTCTGGGCGCCGTAGGCCGGCCGGAAGAGCCGCAGCCGCACGCCCACGAGGTCCTCGACGACGCGCCGAGCGCGCCGAATGGAGCCCATCGCCTCCGCGAAAGGCAGGGTCGTCAACCGACGATGGTCCCAGCCGTGCAGGGCCAGCTCGTGGCCGTCCGCGACGATCCTTCGCAACACCTGCGGGTGCGCCTGCGCCTGCTCGGCGAGCACGAAGAACGTCGCCTGGGCACCGCCCGCCGCGAGCGCGTCGAGCACCGCAGGGGTTGTCTGCGGGTCCGGCCCGTCGTCATAGGTCAGCGCAAGCACCGGCTCCTGGGTCACCGCGCAGGCAAGCACGGTCACGGGGGCGATCATCGGCCGACCCCAGCGCAGTAGGGCCGGGGTAGCGCCCTGCTGGCGCGGGCCCTCCTCGTAGGCACACGCGTAGCGCCGCCGGATCATCACCGGGCGGGGGATGCGCGCAGAGCGAGACCGACCAGTCACAACCGGGCTACGTTCTCCGCGTCCGCGGCCCGGCCGCGGGTGTCGAAGAAGAGTGCAGCCGAATGCGCGAGGCGGTCGATGTCATAGGCGCGGTGCTGTTGCAGGAGCACGACGAGATCCGCCTCGCGGGTGGCAGTCTCGAGGTCCTGGACGCAGGCCAGGCTGTGCCCGTTGAGGCGCCAGTCCTGGACGAAGGGGTCGTGGAAGGACACGATCGCACCCTTGGCCTCGAAGATCCGCGCGACGTCGACGGCCGGCGACTCGCGCTGATCGGCGATGTCGGGCTTGTAGGTGACGCCCAGGAGCAGGACCCTCGAGCCGCGCAGCGCCTTGGAGTGGTCGTTGAGCAGCTCGGCCGCGCGAAGCACGACATAGCTGGGCATCTGCGCGTTGATGTCCTGAGCCAGCTCGACAAAGCGGAAGCTGTGCTTGAGCTTGGCGCGAACGCGGTGGGACAGGTAGTTGGGGTCGATCGGGATGCAGTGCCCGCCCACGCCCGGCCCCGGATAGAACGCCTGGAAGCCGAAGGGCTTCGTGGCCGCCGCCCGAATCGACTCCCACAGGTCGATGTCGAGCTCGTGACAGAACATCGCCATCTCGTTGACCAGGGCGATATTGACGTGCCGGTAGGTGTTCTCCAGCAGCTTGGCCATCTCGGCCTCGCGGGTGCCCTTGACCGTGACGACCGTGTCGACGAAGCGGCCGTAGAAGGCCGCCGCCGCCGCCGTGCAGCCCGGCGTGCAGCCGCCGACGACCTTGGGGGTGTTCTTGGCACCGAAATCGGTGCGGCCGGGGTCGATCCGCTCGGGGCTGAAGGCGAGGTGAACGTCGCTGCCGACGCGCAGGCCGCGGGACTCGATGACCGGGCGCACGAGCTCCTCGGTCGTGCCCGGATAGGTCGTCGACTCCAGAATGACCGTCATGCCCGGGCGTAGCCACGCCAGCACGGTCGCGACCGCGGCGTTGACCGCGGTCAGGTCCGGCCCGCCCGCCTCCGACAG
>JAUNUZ010000365.1 GCA_030537915.1 Micrococcales bacterium | reverse complement strand
AGGACCGCGTAGGCGGTATCGAGACCGATGAGGTCGAGAAGGGCCAGCGGGCCCATGGGGTAGCGGCAGCCCAGAACCATCGCGGCGTCGATGTCCTCGCGCGAGGCGTAGTTGTTCTCGTACATCGAGGCGGCGTGGTTGAGATACCCGAGCAGCAGCGCGTTGGCGATGAAACCGGCGCGGTCCCCGATGACGACGGGGCGTTTGCCGAGCCGCTGGGCGAGCGTCGTCACGGCGTCGATGACCTCGTCGCGGGTGATGACCGTGCGGACCACCTCGACGAGCTTCTGCACCGTCGCCGGGTTGAAGAAGTGCATACCGACGACCCGCGTCGGCTCATGCGTCGACGTCGCGATGTCGGTGACCGACAGGCTCGAGGTATTGGTCGCCAAGATCGCGTCCGGGCGGGCGAATTCGTCGAGTTTGGCAAAGATCTCGCGCTTGAGTTCGATGCGCTCGGGGACCGCCTCGATGACGATGTCCACGTCGGACACCGCCGCCAGGTCGGCGCTGAAACTCACCCGCGCCAGCAACTCGACCCGCTCGTCGGCGGCGAGCTTGTTGCGCTCCACCGCCCGCTGGGTCGAGGATTCCAGGAATCCGCGTCCTCTCGCTACGGCCTCGTCGCTGTTGTCGATGCCGACAACGTCGAGGCCGTGGCGCGCGAAGACCTCGACGATGCCGGCTCCCATCGTGCCGAGTCCGATCACTGCGACCTTGGTGATGTCCACTCCCATGACGGTGAGTCTGCCAAACGCGCAGCGGCCCTGGATCCAGGGCCCGAATCCGGCTGCGGCGCCTCGGCGTGGCACGCAATCCGAAACGTCCCGCCGGCGCCGCCGGAGTGCCCCCGCGTCGCACAGCGCCGTGCCCGGCCCGGGCATCTCCCGCAGCCGGGCCGTCGACCCCCGCAGCGACCGTTAGGCTGCCGGAGTGCGTCTTGTCATCGCCCGCTGCAGCGTCGACTACCTGGGCCGGCTCACTGCCCACCTGGCGCTGGCGCCCCGCCTCCTGCTCGTCAAGGCCGACGGCTCCGTGCTCGTGCACAGCGACGGCGGCTCCTACAAGCCGCTGAACTGGATGTCTGCGCCCTGCCAGCTCGCCACCGAGGAGCCGACCCAAGTCGAGGCGCAGGAAGGCACGACCGCGGTCTGGGTCGTCACGGCCGGCACGCGGCGTACCGGCGCGCGCGCGCCGCGGGCCATCAGCCCCGCCAAGGCGCCCGATCGCCTGCGAATCCGCATCCACGACGTGCTGCACGACTCCCACCACGAGCTGGGGGTCGATCCGGGGCTCGTCAAGGACGGCGTCGAGGCCCACCTGCAGGCGCTGCTCGCCGAACACCTTGAGCCGCTCGGGGCCGGGCTGCACCTGATCCGCCGCGAATTCATGACGGCCATCGGGCCGGTCGACATTCTCTGTCGAGACGCCGACGGCGTGCACCTCGCGGTCGAGATCAAACGCCGCGGTGAGATCGACGGGGTCGAGCAGCTGACGCGCTACCTCGAGCTGATGAATCGCGACCCGCACCTCGTCACGGCCGGGCCGGTGCAGGGCGTCTTCGCCGCGCAAGAGATCAAGCCGCAGGCGCGGACCCTGGCGACCGACCGCGGCATCCGCTGCGTCACCCTGGACTACGATGCCCTGCGCGGCCTGGACGATGAGACCCAACGCCTCTTCTAGTCCGCACCGCGAGCCTTCGGCGCCGGCGTGGCGGATCTTGGGTGCCTGCGCGGTGGTCCTGTTGCGCGGCGGGGGTCGCGTACGTGCCAGAATCTGACTCCGTCAATGCTGCGTTTCTGGCCCGCGTCACCACGCCGCCGGGCCGTCCAGGAGGCCCTCTTGCCCACCCCCCGCGTCGCCATCGCCGCCCCCGGCCCCGAGCCCGTCCAGGCGGCCCTGGCTGTCGCGGCGGACGGCGGAAATGCCGTGGACGCGGCGGCCGCGGCCATCATCACGGCGACCGTCACCGAGCCCGGCATCGTCAGCTCGATGGGCGGCGCCTTCGTCAACGTGTGGCGCCCTGGTCAGGACCCGGTCGTCATCGACGGCAATGTCGAGATGCCGGGCCGCGGCCGCCCCGACGAGGCGTTCGGGGAAGGCGTCCGGGAGATCTACATCGATTTCTACGGCGGCATGACGGTCTTCGCGGGACACGGCTCGGTGGCCACGCCAGGCATGTTCGCCGCCCTGGCCGAGGCGAATCGCCGGTGGGGCACCGCGCCGTGGCGGGAGCTCGTCGCGCCGGCCGCACATTTCGCGCGGCACGGCTACCCGCTGGGGCGTTCGGCGACGTCCTACCTCAACGAGGCGACGCCGCTCTTCATGTCAGATCCGCAGACCCGCGCCTTCGTCGAGCAGGGCACGGGCAAGCTGCCCGTGACGGGTCAGATCATGACCTCAGGCCACCTTGCGACGTCGATGGAGGCGATCGGAGCGGGCGTGCAGACGCTCTATGGCGGTGAGCTCGCGGAGGTCATCGAGGCCGACATGGACGCCAACGGCGGGTTGCTCACGCGCGCGGATTTGGCCGCCTATCGGACGGTCGTTCGGCCTGCGCTGCGCACCCGGCTCGGCGAGTGGGACATCGGCGTCAACCCGGCCCCTTCCATCGGCGGTCCTGTCCTGACGACGATGCTGCGGCTGCTGGCCGATCGTAAGCTCGTGGCCGGGACGACTCACGCGATGGACATCGCCCAGATCCAGCGGATGGTGCTGGGCTACCGCCGCCGCGCCATCGACCACGCCCACGACCTCGAGGATGCGGGCCGCGAACTCATCGGCCTGCTCGAAGAACTCGGCCCCAAAGGCCTGGAGGCGGTGTGCTCTTCGCCGGAAACGATTCACGTCTCTGTCGTTGACTTGGACGGTCTCGCGTGCTCGATCACGACCTCGGCGGGCTACGGGTCAGGGATCACGACGCCGCACACCGGTCTTATCC
>JAUNUZ010000364.1 GCA_030537915.1 Micrococcales bacterium | reverse complement strand
AGTCGACGCCATCGACGACCCTTTCTTCGCGGCCCTCGTCAGCGCGGTCGAGGACGGTGCGATCGGCCTCGGGCTTGACGTCGTGGGTGCCGCAACTCGATTCGACCCGGCCCGCGAACGCGCGCAGCTGCTGCGCCTGGCCGGGCAGCGACCTCGCGGCATCATCTTGGCGCCGACGGGCGACGCCTACGACTTCCTGCAGCCCTATCGAGCGACGACGCCGATCGTGACGGTGGACCGTTTGGTCAACGGCTTCGATTCGATCACCGTCGACGACGAGGCCGGAGCCCGCAGGGCTGTGGAGCACCTGATCGTCGGAGGCCATCGACGCATCGCACTCATCGGGTACGACCCCCGCTTCGGGACGTCTCGCCGGCGACGCGAAGGGTATGAGGCGGTGTTGCGGCGGCACGGCATCGACGTTCCCGCCGAGTTCTGCCCCGAGGTTCCCTTCGCCAGCGCCAGCGCCCGGGATGCCGTGCACGCTGTGCTGGCCCTGCCCGAGCCGCCGAGCGCGCTCTTCCTCGCGAACGCTCGTCACGCCACCACCGTGGTTTCTGCCTTGCACGAGATTGCGCGCACTGACCTGGCGGTGGTCTCGTTCGGCGACTTCACCCTGGCCGACGCCGTGCGTCCGGCGATCTCGTGCATCGATCAGGATCCGCGCCTCATGGGGACCCTGGCCTTCGAGCGCCTCATCGAGTTGAGCGAGCACTCCGATCAGGAGCCAGAGCACCACGTGATGCCGACGACCTTCGTGACCCGCTCGTCCCACGACATCCCGGCCCATGTCGCGGGCTCGCTGCGGTCAGCTGTCGAGCACCCCTCGCGCGATAGTGCGGCGGCGCAATGACACGCCCGCTCACCGCAGGCTTGGACCTGGGCAGCACGAATATCAAACTCCTCGTCATCGATCCCGACGGGCGCGAGCTCGTCGTCGCCCAACAAGCGTGCCCGTGGCGCCCGGCGCCCGGCAACGGGACCGAAATGGACGCTCCAGCGCTGGCCCACACTGTGCGCACGCTGTTCGAGCAGGCGACGGCGCAGCTGAGCGCCGGCGGGCTCACCGAGCCGGTCGAGGCGATCGCGGTCTCGGGCATGGGGGAGAGCGGGTTCCTTGCCCCGACAGCTGCCGCGGTGCCGGTCGCGCCCGCGATCGCGTGGTTCGACCCCCGCGGCGACGCGCAGGTGGCGGCCATGCCGGCCGCGCTGCGGGCGGAATTCGCTGCCCGTACCGGGCTCCCGTTGGGGGTTCAGCTGTCCGTGGCCAAGCTCCTCCTCCTGCGCGACAGCGGGACCGAGCTGCGCGGTAGGCAGTGGCTCAACCTGCCCGAGTACGTCGCCGCCGCGCTGGGAGGTCGACGTGCTGCGGAATACTCCCTAGCGTCCCGCACGGGCCTGCTCGATCAGGACACCGGCCGGGCATGGCCGCAGTTGCTTGCACATCTAGGGGTCGACGACGACTTCCTGCCGCCTCTGGTCGCCGCCGGCACCGACCTCGGGCCGGCCACAGCCGGCTGGCTACCCGATGTGTTCCGCGGGGCCCGGATCACGGTCGCGGGGCACGATCACCTCGTCGCGGCATCGGCCGGCGGCGCGCGTGCGGATGGTCGCTACTACGACTCGTTCGGCACCGCCGAGGTCCTCGTCCGGATCCTCGATGAGCCGCTCGACGCGGCTGCGCGGACTCGACTCACCGACTACCTCATCAACTACGTGCGCCACGTCGAGCCGGGTCAATACGTACTCGTCGCCGGCATCAAGACGGGGTTGCTCATGCGACGCGTGCTGCAGGTGGCCGGGATCTTCGACCGCTCCGGGCGCGATCGGCTGGACGAACAGGTGCTGGCCCTTCCCGTGGGTGGAGCACTGCCGCCGGACGCAATCACCGTGCACGGCGCACGCAATGACGACGGTGTCCTGTCGATGCGGATCAGGAGTGACGGGGTGAGCCCCGCAGAGCTGTTCGCGGCGGTGCTGCGACACGGCAACGCTGAACTCGCCCGCCTCATCGAGGTGATGGACCGCGAACTCCCGCCGGCGCGGGCAACCGTACTGGCCGGGGGTTGGGCGAGTATGCGCAGCGTGCAGCGGGCCCGCGCCGAAGTCTTGCCCGACCTCACCGCCTCCACCCGCGCGCAGGACACCGCCTACGGCGCGGCCGTCGTCGCCCGTCGCCTGCTGTCCACTGCCTCATCCGCACCACCCGTTCGATCGACCTCACAGGAGATGCCCCAATGTCACTCACCACGCTCGAGCAGCGCGCGGCCGCCCGACTGAGCACGCCATCCGGCCGGCTGCTGATCGTCGCCGCCGACCAGCGCAACAGCATGAAGGCCGTCATGCGCGACCCGGCGGACGGCCAGGCGCACCCCGAGCTCATCAGCCCCGACGAACTGGCCGACGCCAAAGGCGACATCGTGACCTACCTGGCCAACCACGCGCCGGCCATCCTGCTCGACGCTGCGGTCGCCCTGCCCCGCCTCGTCGCTGACGGGACTCTGCATCCGGGCACCGGTCTGGTCGTCGGCATGGACGCCTCCGGATACGAAACCCGGGACGGGCTGCGCTACACTCGCCAAGTCGAGGGCGTGACTCCGCGGACCGTGCGTGACCTAGGTGGCGATGCGGCCAAGATGCTCTTCTACGTGCGCGCCGACAAGCAGGGCGCCGACTCCCAGGTGGCCGCGCAGATCCGTGAGCTCGTCCAGGCCTGCACGGCCGAAGGGCTGCTGCTCATCGTCGAACTGCTGACCTACCGGCTCGAGGACGAATCCGCGGCCGACTACGAAGCGCGCTTCCCTGAGCTCGTCATCGAGATGGCCCGGCTCGGTGCCCAGGCAGGGGCCAAGATCCTCAAGTTGCCCTACGCGGGTTCCGCGCAGGCATGCGCCGCGGTGACGGCGGCGATCGATCCGGTGCCGTGGGCGGTGCTGTCCTCAGGTGTCGATCACGAGACGTTCGCCGCTC
>JAUNUZ010000363.1 GCA_030537915.1 Micrococcales bacterium | reverse complement strand
GGCGACCTCGGCGCCGGCTTCGCGCGACAGCTGCGCGATGGCGTCGTGCTCACTGCCATGGTCCCCGGGGAAAGCGTTGATCGCTACGACCGGGCTGATGCCGAATCCCTTGAGGATTCGCAGGTGAGCGCGCAGGTTGTCGGCGCCGGCGAGGACGTCGGCGACGTTCTCCGCGAGCATCTCGGGTGGCAGCGGCTTGCCCGCGACGACCCGGAAGCGCCCGGAGTGGGCCTTGAGCGCGCGCACGGTGACGACGAGCACGGCGGCGTCCGGGCGCAGCCCCGAGAGGCGGCATTTGACGTTGACGAAGCGCTCGGCACCCATGTCGGATCCGAAGCCGGCCTCGGTGATGACGTAGTCGCTGCCCTCGATCGCGGCCAGGTCGGCCAGGATCGAGGAATTGCCCGTCGCGATGTTGCCGAATGGTCCGCAGTGCACGAGCGCCGAGTTGCCCTCCAGCGTCTGCAGCAGGTTTGGGTGGATCGCGTCACTGAGCATGACGGTCATGGCGCCCGCGGCCCGGAGTTGCTCTGCGGTGACGGCGGCCCCGTCGACGTCATAGCCGATGACGATCCGGCCCATCCGCACGCGCAGGTCGCGCAACGACGTCGCCAGGGCGAGGGCGACACCCACCTCGCTCGCCGCGGTGATGTCGAAGCCCGTCTGGCGGGGCACCCCGTCGAGGCGTTCGCCGAGGCCGACGACGATATTCCGCAGGCTGCGATCGTTGACGTCCAGGACGCGCCGCCAGGAGATCGACCGGGTGTCGATCCGCAACGCGTTGCCTTGGTGCAGGTGGTTGTCGATCATCGCGGCGAGCAGATTGTGGGCAGCGGTGATCGCGTGGAAGTCTCCCGTGAGGTGCAGGTTCATCTGCTCCATCGGCACGACCTGCGAGTAGCCCGCCCCGGCCGCGCCACCCTTGATCCCAAAGGTCGGGCCCATCGAGGGCTGACGCAGCGTCAGGGTCGCCCGATCGCCCCCGCGGGCCAGGCCGTCGGCCAGCCCGATGGCGGTCGTCGTCTTGCCTTCGCCAAGCGGGGTCGGTGTGAGGGCGGTGACGACGATATAGCGGGCTCGGTGACTCAAGCTGCCCTCGGGCGGACCGTCGAGGGCAGCCGTGGCGAGGTGCGCGGCGCTGGGGGGCTCGACCTTGGCGACGTGTCGGCCGAAGGGGATGAGTCGGTCGGGGTCGATGCCGGCACGGCGGGCGACGTCGTGCGGCGACCGTAGGGTCACCGAGCGCGCGATCTGCAGGTCGGTCAGGGTCTGAGAGTTGTCTGTGGCCACGGCCACATGATCGACCACTCGGCCTCGGCGCGCCCCGGTTCGACCCAGGATGTGACCCGCACCACGCCCTCGTCGGTGTGTGACTGACCGCGCACTGGGGCTTGGGGTTAATCGGGTCCTGCGAGTACCCAGATGACGCTCCCGGGCAGGTATTGCCCGCGCAGTGGACTCCAGCCGCCCCACGTCGCGGGGTTGTGGTCTGGCCACTCGGGCTCGACGAGCCGCTGCACTCTCAGTCCGGCGTCCACGATCTGCTCGATCCGGGAGCCAAGGGTTGGGTGCGTCTCGGCATACCGCAGCCGCCCCGTGGAGTCGCGCTCGGTGTAGGCCCGGCGGTCCCAATAGGGCAGCGTCACGGTCAGCCCCATGTGATCGGGCTCGTCGGGGAAGCACCAGCGAATCGGGTGCGGCTCAGCCGCGACGAGCCGACCCCCGGCTCGCAGCACGCGGGCGCACTCGCGGAAGAACCCCGGCGCGTCGACGACGAAGGGCAGCACCCCGTAGGCGGTGAAGACGACATCGAAGGCCGCGTCGGCGAAGGGCAGGACGCAGCCGTCGCACTGGACCAGCGGCACGGTCGGCGCGGATCCCCCGGCAGCCCGATCAGCATCGATCCGCCGGGCCCGGCGCAACATGCCCATCGAGACGTCGGAGGCGACGACCCGCGCGCCGCGCCCGGCCAAGTAACGCGATCCCTGCGCGGCCCCGGCGCCGACCTCGAGGATGTCTCTGCCCTCGTGGCCGTCGCGGCCCTCGGCGCCTTCGGCGCTGCCCAGCAGGTCGAGCTCGTCTTCCGTCCAACCTTCGGGACCCCACACCAGCCGGTCGTCGCCGAGGAAGTCGCCGTGCTCGGCGTAGTAGCTCTCGGCGTTCGCGTCCCACCAGGCGCGATTGGCGGTGACGACCTCGTGCGACTCGACCTCGGCGCGGTCGGCTCGGACGTTGTCACTGGCGTCGGGGCGGGGCTCATCCGGTACGGGCATAGCAGGCAGTCTTGTCGACCGGGGTGTCTTTGCGCCGAGCTGGGGCAGCTCGGTAGGGTGGTGGGGAGCACACGCGTGTCGGCAGGCCGATCGGTATGCCAGCACCGCGTGCGTCGGATCTGTCCGCTCGGGCGCATCCCATCGCTTCACCCCCTGTCCAACCGGGGTCGTACGCCGGTTGTCCGGCGTACCCCCCTGACCACAACTGTCCACAATCGGAGCCCCCACTACATGACTGCCACCACGGCTATAGCTGAGATCGCGATCAACGACATCGGGTCGGAAGAAGACCTGCTTGCGGCTATCGATCTGACGATCAAGCATTTCAATGACGGCGACATCGTCGAAGGTGTGATCGTCAAGGTCGATCGGGACGAGGTCCTGCTCGACATCGGCTACAAGACCGAGGGCGTCATCCCCTCGCGCGAGCTGTCCATCAAGCACGACATCGACCCGTCCGAGATCGTCAAGGTCGGCGATGAGGTCGAGGCCCTGGTCCTCCAGAAGGAGGACAAGGAAGGCCGCCTGATCCTGTCCAAGAAGCGTGCGCAGTACGAGCGCGCCTGGGGCACGATCGAGAAGGTCAAGGAAGAGGACGGCGTCGTCACCGGCACCGTCATCGAGGTCGTCAAGGGTGGACTCATCCTCGACATCGGCCTGCGCGGCTTCCTGCCCGCCTCCCTCGTCGAGATGCGTC
>JAUNUZ010000362.1 GCA_030537915.1 Micrococcales bacterium | reverse complement strand
ACGCCTACCCGCTGGTGCTGCTGGATGTACTGCGGGAGATGGTGACCAACGTCGAGGAGCCCACGCAGACGCAGGCCCCGCTGAACCAGCTGATCCACGATCGCGCGCTGGCGACCCCGGAGCTCGACAGCCTGACCAGGCCCAACGTCGACACCCTCTACTCGCAGGCGTACCTGGACCTGGGGGAGGAGCCGTACCTGCTCTACAAGCCCGCCACCGAGCGGTACTGCTCGATCCAGCCCTTCGACGGCTACTCCAACACCCCGGCGGTGCTCGGCACGGGCGGCCTGGGTGGCAACGAGGAGGCGACGTACGCGCTGACGGGCCCGCGGTTCGACGGGACGCTGCCCGACGGCGTCGTGCACGTGCCGATGACCACGGACCTGGTGTGGCTGCTGCTGCGCATCCGCTGCTACGGGCCCGACGACGTGAGCGAGCCGCACCGCATCCAGGACGGGCTGGATATCTACCCGCTCTCGCAGCACGGCTCGGAGCACACCTACCCGCGCGGCACCCACGACCCCGCTAGCGACTACGTGCCGGTCGAGCGCATGCGCGCGATGAGCGCGGCCGAGTACTTCAGCCGCTTCAACCAGTTGGCGATCCGCAACCCCGGGGCGGAGTTGGACCGGCCCGCGCTCGAGCGGTTCGCGACGCTCGGCATCGGGCCCGGCCTGATCTTCGACCGCGACGCGCTGCCGGAGGCGGCGCGCGAGCGGGCCGACACCATTCCCGGGTTCATCGGCAGCCCCGAGGTGAACAAGGGCCGGCGCATAACCACGGTCGCGGGCTGGATCTACCTCGACCGCGACGTCGGCAACTACGGCACCAACTACCTGTACCGGGCCGTCGTCGCGCACCGCGGCTTCGCCAACCCCGTGGACGTCACCGCGTACCCGTCCACGCAGGTCGACGCCAACGGCGATCAGCTCGTCGGATCCACGTCCTACCGGATGCACTTCGAGCCCGGCCAGCTCCCGCCGTTCCTGGAGCACGGCTGGTGGTCGCTGACGGCGTACACCATCGGCGGGCGGCTGATCCCCAACGAGGTGAATCGCTACGCGATCGACGACAGCCAGGACCTAAAGGTGAACGACGACGGGTCGGTGGACCTCTGGATCAGCGCGGAGAACCCGGGCCCGGAGCGCGAACGGAACTGGCTGCCCGTGTGCTCGGAGGAGTTCGCGTTGACGCTGCGCATCTACTTCCCGCACGCCTCCGTCACCGAGCACCAGTGGACGGTGCCGCAGGTCGCCCCGCTGGCATCCCTGTAGGAACAACCCCGCTCAACCCATTCCCCAGCACGCCCGAGATTCATGAGTAATTGGAGAAACTGTGACCGGAAGACTGCTTGGTCGCGGCAGGGGCATCAGCGCGCTGATCGCCGCTGCCGCCGCCGCCGCGCTGCTACTGAGCTCGTGCGCCTCGGGGACCAGCGCAGACGAGGCGGGCAGTCAGCGCGTCAGTGGCGAGAGCGGGCTGGTGGGAAGCCAGCCGGACGGCGGTGACCCCGTCAGCGGCGGCACGCTCACCTTCGGCTCCCTGGGGCTGCCCGCGACGCTCGATCCCGCGCGCACCACGGCGACGGGGTCGACCGGCGGCACCGAGATGGCGGCGGTCTATGACGTGCTGGTCCGTCTGGACTCCGAGAGCGACGAGTTCAAGCCGCAGCTCGCCAAGGGCTTGTCCGTCAGCGATGACGGCCTGACCTGGACGCTGAAGCTCCGGGACGGCGTCACCTTCAGCAACGGCGAGCAGTTGGACGCGGACGCGGTGCTGTGGAGCATCAACCGCTACCTGAGCAATAAGGGCGCGGACACTCAGCTGTGGAGCGAGAGCGTCACAGAGATGTCGGCGCCGGATGACTCGACGGTTCTGTTCACGCTGTCTGCGCCCTGGGCGACGTTCCCGAACATGCTCGCCACCGGGCCCGGGATGATCGTGGCCGAGCAGGCGGACGAGGGTGAGAAGTTCACGCCCATCGGGGCCGGACCGTTCGTGCTCGACGAGCAGAAGCCGAACGAGTCGATCTCGTTGAAGCGTCGCGCCGGGTACTGGGACGGCGACGCGAACCTGGACTCGATCCTGTTCCTGCCGGCGACCGGCGGCCAACAGCAGTTGGAGATGTTCGAGACCGGCCAGCTGGACATGTTCTTCATCGTCGACGCCGGTATTGGGGCGAAGGTCGCCGACGCCGACTACCCCGCTTACCTCAACGTGATGAACGCGGGCAACGCCGTGCTGATCAACAACGCGGAGGGGCATCCGGGAGCGGATCTGCGCGTGCGGCAGGCGCTCATCCAGGCCTTCGACCCGGTCGCGTTCGACGAGCGGACGCAGGACGGCCTCGGGCGGCCCAGCGTCGCGCTGTTCTCCTCGGCCTCCCGCTGGCACTCGGGCGCACCGGATTCGCAGTACGATCCGGAGTCCGCGCGGGCCCTGCTCGACGCGGCGAAGGCCGACGGCTACGACGGCAAGATCTCGTTCACGACGCGCCAGGCTCCAGAGGCGCAGGCGCGGGCGGTGGCGCTGCAGGCGATGCTCAACGCCGTCGGGTTCGACGCGGAGATCAACTACGTCAACTCGGTGAGCGACATCATCCGCGTCATCAACGTCGACAAGAGCTACGACCTGGGGCAGACCGGGCTCAACATCCGGGACTCCGCGCCGTTCCTCAAGCTCTACTCGGCATTCCACAGCGGCTCGTCCGCCAACGCGTCCGGCTACTCGAACTCGAAGATGGACGAGCTGCTCTCGTCGCTGAAGTCGGCGGGGACGCAGGAGCAGACGCAGTCGATCCTCGACGACGTCGAGGCGTTGTTCACCGCGGACGTGCCCACGCTGCCGATCGCCGCGCAGGACAACATTGTGGTGTGGCGGCCGACGGTGCACGGCACCTCGCACTCCTACGCCGACATCATGCTGCTGGGCGGAGCCTGGATCGCCTAGTCCGATGCTCGCGGCCGGGGAGT
>JAUNUZ010000361.1 GCA_030537915.1 Micrococcales bacterium | reverse complement strand
GAGCAGCAGGCTGACTCCGCTGCCGACGAGAACCCCGACGAGGACGGCGAGGGTCAGATTGGTGGTCACGAGGACATCCCCTGTTCGGGTGGCTGCTGCGATGACGGGGCGGGTGTCAGGGTCACGGGTGCGTCGAAGTCCGGGTCGGCGTCGTCGTCCTCATGCTCGTCGTCCTGCTCGATCTCGCGGTCGAGGCCCCCGCCGAGGCTGCGCAGGACGTCGAGCATGAGGCCGATGACGACGAGGTAGACGCCGATGTCGAAGATGACCGAGCTGACCAGGTGCAGCTCGCCGAGCAGCGGCAGATCGACATACGCGTGCCAGGTCTGCAGGGCCTGGCCCCCGACGAGGATGGAACCGAGCCCGTTGCCGGCGGAGAGGAACAGGCCGGTGCCCAGCAGCAGGCCCGGCATCACGGGGGCGGCCGCACGCAACTCGTCTCGCCCCCCGGCCAGGTAGCGCATGGTGAGCGCCAGGCCCGCGACGAGCCCGGCCGCGAATCCGCCCCCGGGCAGGTTGTGTCCGGCCAGCAGCAGGTAGATCGACCACATGAGGACGGGGTAGAACGCGAGCCGGGCGACCACCTGCAGGATGACCGAGCTGCGCCCGGGGGCGAGACCGGCGGCCTCGGGGAGCCACCGCTGATCGGCTCGGCCCCGCAGTTCACCGGCGCGGTTGAGCCGGGATCGCACCTCGTCGAGCTTGCGCCGGGCCCCCGCGACGTTCTCCTCGTTGAGGAAGACGAGGCTGGCGATCCCGGTGGCGGCCGCGAGGACGACGGACAGCTCGCCCATCGTGTCCCAGGCGCGCATGTCGACGAGGATGACGTTGACGATGTTGGCGCCGCCGCCGAAGTCGTAGGCCGACTGCGCCATGCCTGTCGAGGCCCGCGGCGCGGTGCGCGCAGTCGGCGCGACGTAGGCCAGCCCGGCGAACACGATCCCGACGAGCACGCCGAAGCCGGCTCGCATGCCGCGCTTCGCCCGTCCCGCATCGTCGGAGAAGCGGCTGGACATGCGACGCAGGACGAGCACGAAGACGATGATCGACACGGTCTCCACCAGGATCTGCGTCAGCGCCAGATCCGGCGCCCCGTGCAGCAGGAAGAGGTAGGCGCAGCCGTAGCCGGTGGCGCCGACGAGTAGGACGGCCCGCAGGCGGCGCCGCGAGCGCGCCGCGACGATCGCGGCGAGGCCGACGAGGACGGCGACGACCAGCTGTGCCCCGTTGTCGGCCACGCGCATCGGCAGCGCCGGCCAGTCCAGTCCCGCGGTCAGCAGCGAACCGCCGGACAGGGCGAGGAAGACCGCGAGGATGAGCCCGAGGGACAGCGGCAGGGAGCCCCGCTGGATGGCGCCGGTAACCTCGAGGGAGACGCGGTCCAGGAAGCGCATGACGGCCCGGTAGGAGGCCTCGCCCAGCCCGACCTCGCCGTCGGTTGCAGTCGGCAGGAGCCGGCCGCGAGAGGCCGCGTCAATGCCCAAGCCCAGCGCCCAGGTGAAGACGGACAGGCCGAGCGCGAGGTTGAGCCCGTGCCAGAGCCCCAGGTGAGCGGT
Organism: Micrococcales bacterium; assembly: GCA_030537915.1. Classification (GTDB taxonomy): domain Bacteria; phylum Actinomycetota; class Actinomycetes; order Actinomycetales; family Dermatophilaceae; genus Kineosphaera. Next base: position 1,419 of record JAUNUZ010000361.1, on the reverse strand, counting down.
GACGTCGCTGGGCCCGACCGTGTCTGCGTAGGCGATGAGCGGCCCCTGCAGGAGCGCCGACGCCGGGCCGAGCGCGAGCGTGAGCCCGGCGAGCAGGGCGGGGACGGCCAACATGGTCACGCGCGGGGGGTGCACGTGGGTGGGTTCGGCGTCGGGCCGGTCGGAGAAGGCGCCGCGCACGAAGCGCAGGCTGTAGGCGAGCGTTACGGCGGACCCGAGGATGAGGACGGGCAGGACCATCCAGGAGTAGGGGGACCCCGCGGCGGTGAAGGCGCCATAGGCGGCCTCCTTGCCGACGAAACCGAGCATCGGCGGCAGCCCGGCCATCGACATCGCGGCGACGACCGCGGTGACGAAGAGGAGGGGCATCTTGTGGCGCAGCCCGGTCAGCCTGCGCAGGTCCCGGGTGCCCGTTGCATGGTCGATCGTGCCGACGACGAGGAAGAGGCAGGCCTTGAAGAGGGAGTGCGCGAAGAGCATGGTGATGCCCGCGAGCGCCGCGTCGGAGGTGCCGGCGCCGGTGAGGACGACCAGGAAGCCCAGCTGGCTCACCGTGCCGTAGGCGAGGAGCTGCTTGAGGTCTGTCTGTCGCAACGCCGCCGCAGCGCCGACGAGCATCGTCGTGCCGCCCAGGATGAGGACGATCGGGAGCCACCCGGGGACGCCCGAATAGGCGCCGGACAGCCGCGCGACGAGGTATATCCCGGCCTTGACCATGGCGGCGGCGTGCAGGTAGGCGCTGACCGGTGTCGGCGCGGCCATCGCGCCGGGCAGCCAGAAGTGGAAGGGGACGAGCGCTGACTTGCTCAAGGCGCCGATCAGCAAGAGGGCGACACCGACAGCCGTGACCGTGTCGGGCTCACCGTGCGCGAGGACGACCGAGAGCCGGTAGCTGCCGGCCTGCTCGCCGAGCAGGATGATGCCGATGAGCATGGCCAGGCCGCCGAAGGTCGTCACCACGAGCGCCTGCATCGCGGCGGACCGCCCGGCCCGGCTCTCGGGGCGATGCCCGATGAGCAGGTAGGACAAGACCGTGGTGAGCTCCCAGAAGATGTAGAGGATGAGCATGTCGTCGCTGGTGACGAGCCCGAACATGACGCCGGCGAAGGCGAGCAGGCAGCCCGCGAAGCGCCCGAGACCCGGCTCGTCGTCATCGAAGTAGGCCGAGCAGTAGACCAGGACGAGCACCCCGACGACGCTGACGACGAGCGTCATGAGCCAGCCCAGGGTGTCGAGCCGGAAGGCGAGCTCGACGCCCAGCGAGGACACCCAGGAGGCGGATTCGGTCACGCTGCGACCGGCCGCGATCACCGGATACTGCGACGCCGCCCAGCCGGCGGTGAGCGCGGGGGGGACGGCCAGAATCCAGAAGGCCCTGGCTCCCAGCCGGGCCATGACCAGCGGGGCGACGACGGCTAG
>JAUNUZ010000360.1 GCA_030537915.1 Micrococcales bacterium | reverse complement strand
CGACTGAGGACGCCAAGTGAGCGCCCCCGCCCGCGAGATCGACTTCGGGCCGGATCCTGTCGCAAGAGCACGTAAGGCGGTCGTCGCGGCGTCCCTGGGCAACGCCCTGGAGTGGTTCGACATCATCGTCTACGCCTTCATGGCGCCAGTGATCAGCAAACTCTTCTTCCCCGAGCTGGGCGACCCGCTCGGCCTCATCATCACGTTCGGGCTCTTCGGTGTGTCTTACCTGATCCGCCCGCTCGGGGCCATCGTCATCGGCGCCTACGGTGACACCCACGGCCGCAAGTCTGCCCTGACCTTGACGATCGCGCTGATGACCCTCGGCGTCGGGCTCATGGCCGTTGCCCCCACCTACGCGATGGTCGGCGTGGCCGCGCCAATTCTCATTGTCATCTCCCGGCTGACCCAGGGCTTCTCCGCCGGCGGCGAATTCGGGTCAGCCACGGCCTTCATGACCGAGAACTCGGCGGATCGCAAAGCGTTCTACGCCTCCTGGCAGGTCGCCACCCAGGGTGGATCGATGTTCTTGGCGGCCTTGGCAGGCTTCCTGCTCAACACCGTCGTGGCGCCGGAGACCCTGCTCGCCTGGGCGTGGCGGCTGCCGTTCATCTTCGGCATGCTCATCGGGCCGGTCGGGCTGTGGATCCGGATACACATGGACGACACCCCGGAATTCGCTCAGGCCGAGAAGGCCGCGTCGCCGCTGGGTACCACCTTCACCCACCACATGCCCCGAGTGCTGACCGCTGCAGCCTGCGTCGGGGTGGCGACGATGAGCGTCTACCTCATCACCTATCTGCCGACCTTCGCCCAGAAGAATCTCGGCCTGCCGCCCTGGAGTGGCTACGCCGGCGCCATCGTGGCGGGGCTTATCGCCCTTATCGGTTCACCTTTCGTCGGGCATCTCGCGGATCGGATCGGTCAGACGAAGATCATGCTCACGGCCGCGGCGATCGGCCTGGTCGTGGCGTATCCGATGTTCGCCCTGTTGACGAGCGCGCCGAGCGTGACCACCCTCATCGCCGCGGAGATCATCATCGGCACACTGATGGCTGCCTATTTCGCGCCGCTGCCGTCGCTGCTCGCGCAGATGTTCCCCGTCGAGATCCGCACGACCGGCATGTCGCTCGCCTACAACATCGGCGTGACGCTGTTGGGCGGCTTCGCACCGACAATCCTGGCTTGGCTTGTCGGCTACAACCTCCAGGCGCCGAGCTTCTACTACATGGCCGTAGCCATCCTGTCGATCGTCGGCCTGCTCGTGGCTCGAAGAGTGTACGACCAGCCCTGACCCGTTGGAGCCGTCCGCTACTCGTCGCCGGTCTGGACGACGTCGTCCAGCGAATCGGGGTCGTAGTCGTCACGCTCCGCGCGAGGTCGCGGCCGCGGTGCCTGCGGCGCGGGAAGGTCGAACAGACTCCCCGGGTCGCTGGCCAGCCCCGACCGTGCCCGCTCGGTGGCCTGCGCCGCAGGCCCCGGCTGTGCGTCCGCCTCGTCGCCGCCGCCGGCAGATCCGGCTACTGAACTGCTGCGGCCGAGAGCGGGGTGTGCCCCAGGCGCGACAGCCGCGATCGGGGCCTCGAGGGGGGCGCCGGAGCCGTCGCGGCGGCTGCTCGCCTCGGGCAGCAGGCGGGCCACCCCGGTGGAGGCGGCCGCCCGCGGCGCAGGACCGACCCAACCGAGCACGAGCGCATCCTCGTCGTGCAGGAACCGGTGACAACGCACCCCGCCGGTGGCACGGCCCTTGCCCGGATACTCTGCGAACGGGGTGACCTTGATCGATGTGCCGGTGCGGCCGCTGCCGGCGATCGTGACGACGACGTTGTCGCCGGTTGCATCGACCGCGCCGAACCAGATCGCGGACGCCTTCGGTGCGAGCTTGATCCCCACCATGCCTCCGGCGGCTCGCCCCTGCGGGCGGACCTTGTCCGCCCCGAAATGCAGCAGCTGCGCGTCGCTCGTGACGAAGACCAGCTCCTCCAGGCCGCTTGTCAGTTCGGCGGCGCCGACGACGCGGTCTCCGGGCTTGAGGGAGATCGCCTCCCATTCATCCCGCCCCGCCGGGTAGTCGGTCGACACGCGCTTGACGACGCCGTGTGCTGTTCCCAGGGCCAGGCCGGTGCCCTCGGACCCCAAGGACATGATTGTCAGCGCGGTGTCGGCTGCAGGTAGCTCGACGAACGAGCTGAAGGGCGCGCCCCCGGAGAGGTTCGGGGCGCCGTGGACTGGGGGCAACGCCGGCAGTTCGAGGACCGACACACGCACGATGCGCCCCCCGGTCGTGACGAGGCCGACTTCCCCGCGAGCCGTCGCCGGGACGACTGCCACGATCGCGTCGTGCTTCGCGCGCCTGCCTCGGGCCGAGGGCGGCGTCGCATCGCTGGTGCGCGCGAGCAGCCCGGTGCTCGACAACAACACCCAGCACGCGTCGTCGCCGACCTCCAGAGGCGTGGCGGCGCTCGTCGGACCTGAGGCCACCGCGGAGCCCTCGAGGAGCACGGTGCGGCGCGGTGTCCCCAGCTTCTCGGATACCTGCTGCAATTCGTCGCGCACGAGCGTTCGCAGGAGGCCTTCATCCCCGAGGAGCTCACCCAGTTGGGCGATCTGGGCCTGGAGTTCGACCTTCTCGGTCTCCAGTTCGATACGGCTGAACTTCGTCAGGCGCCGCAGTTGCAGTTCGAGGATGTAGTTGGCCTGTACCTCGTCGAGGTCGAAGACGTCGATGAGCCGGGTGCGCGCCTGGGCGGTGTCGTCACTGGATCGGATGAGCGCAATGACCTCGTCGATGTCGAGGATCGCGATGAGCAGGCCCTCGACGAGGTGAAGCCGTTCCTCACGCTTGCGGAGCCGGAACTGGCTGCGGCGTCGCACAACCGAGAGCCGGAACTCGACATACACGCGCAAGAGTTCGCGCAACCCGAGGGTGCGCGGCTGGCCGTCGACGAGCGTGACGTTGTTGATGCCGAAGTTGTCCTCC
>JAUNUZ010000359.1 GCA_030537915.1 Micrococcales bacterium | reverse complement strand
CCTGTCAAGGGTTGATTGCCGAGTTGTTCAGGGTTTCGTTTGGACGGTTGGCTTGTTGATCCAGGCTTCAGCCGGTGGGCTGGCGGCCGCGGGCCGACGGTTACGGAACCGTTCTGGGTGGTGGTTGTAGGCGGCATCCAGGACGGCCTGTCGTGCGATCACGACCTTGCCGGCGGTGCCAGCGTGGACGTCGACGGGATGCAGGTACGCGATCCCGGAATGGTAGTGCTCGTGGTTGTACCAGAAGGCGAATCTGCGCATCCAGGCCCGTGTCTGGTCGAGGCTGTCGAACCGGTCGGGGTAGTCGGGCCGGTACTTGGCGGTCTTGAAATTCGATTCAGAAAATGGATTATCGTTCGAGGTCCGCGGCCGCGACAAGCTCCGGGTCACGCCGAGGTCCTCCAACAGCTCGGCAATCGTCGACGATGTCATCTGCGCACCCCGGTCCGAATGCAGAGTGAGCGTGTCGGGGTCGATGCCTTCTCGGGTGCAGGCCTGTTCGATGAGATGTTTGGCGACCTTGTCGGATTCGATGGTGTCGATGCTCCAGGCCACGATCTTGCGGCTGAAGATGTCCAACACGACATAGAGGTAGAACCAGGACCGCAGCACCGGGCCCCGCAGCCGGGAGATGTCCCAGGTCCAGGCCCGGTTGGGGGCATCAGCATGCACCAACGGTGGGGCGTGTCCGCGCCGGCGGTGCCCGCGTCGTCGCTCCCTGACAAGGTCTTTCTCGTGCAGAATCCGATACATCGTGCGCTCAGAACACAGATAGCGGCCCTCATCCAGCAGCGTGGCATACACCTGCGCCGGGGCCAGGTCACCAAAGCGTGGCGAGCACAACACCTGGCGGATGTCATCGCGCTCAACAGCGGGGATCTGCCACGCCACCGGCAACCGTTGCTCGGCGGGCTTAGCCCGCGAAGGCCGCGGAGCAAGACGCCCAGCGGCGGCTTGGAGACGATGGTTGTAGCTACGCTGACTGGTACCAAAGGCTTGGCAGGCCCGCCCGACGCCGATCCGGGGCGCCCACAGCTGGATTTGAGCGTTCACCGCCTGCCGTTGTTCGGGTTGGCGCTCTTGCGAGACATCTCCTGCAAGAGCGCCGATACTTTTCCCTGCGCCTCGACCAATTCGGTGGCGGTCTCCAGCTCCTGCTCCAGCGACGTGACCCGACCCCGCAACCGGGCCAGCTCGGCCCTGACAGGATCCTTCTTCGGCCGGCCAGCTTTACCGTCGCGCAGCCCTTCCAACGCCCCAGCGTCTCGTTGCTTGCGCCACTCACAAATCAACGAGGAATACAGGCCCTCACGGCGACAGATCTCCTGCACCGTCGTGGCGCCGGATTCCTTGGCCGCCTCGATCTCGTTGAGAATGTCGAGCTTGTACTGAGCCGGCCACGACCGCTTCGCGCGTCGCACCTCAGTCACATCATCGTCGCTCACCATCGTCATGATCTCACCTCCATGCCCTCAATGAATACGGCTACATCACCGGGCAATCACAAGCATGTCAGGTAGGGAACCGCCCTGCGAAAAGCATGAAGCCACCGGCGACGATCGCCAAAAGGCCCATCACGATGTCTGCCATGCCTGCAATCTAGTAGCCGTGACGCTCGACCCGTGCCGGAACGCAGCCGACCCAGGTCCGAGGCCACGGCCGCCCACGGCCGATGCCCGCAACCACGCGGCACCGGCAGCGACACCCCAAGTATCGACGTCCACCCGGCCCCAATCGTAGGAGGCCTAGATGAGCACCAGGAGACCCTGCCATGACCACTAGCGCCGCGCCCACCGGACCGGAGCGCTACGTCTCCACCGGTCACCTCCCCGATACCAGCGTGGTGGCCGACCTCGTCGCGCAGGCCCACAGCCGCTACCGCGCGGTGAGCGACGGCGCCGTCTCGCAGGTCTACCCAGCGCTCGCCCGCGTCTCGCCGGATCTCTTCGGTCTAAGCGTCGTCGGCGCAGACGGTCTGGTCGAGGACGTCGGCGACGCCCGTCAACCGTTCACGATCATGAGCGTTGCCAAGCCGTTCATGTTCGCCCTCGTGGTCCAGCACGTCGGGGTCAACGAGGTGCGCCGCCTGGTCGGGGTCAACGCCACCGGATTGCCCTTCGACTCGCTGACCGCGGTCGACCGCAGCCCGGGCGGTCGAACCAACCCGATGGTGAACTCAGGAGCGATCGCCACCACGAGCCTGACGCCGGGGGAGACTCCCGGGGCGCGTTGGTCCTTACTGCTCGAGGGCCTGTCCCGCTTCGCCGGCCGACCGCTCGCCCTCGCTGAGGACGTCTTCGAGTCGGCCTCGGCGACCAACCTGCGCAACCGCGCGGTGGCGGCGGTGCTGCACAGCGCCGGCGCCCTGGCCGGTGATCCCGCCATAGCCACCGACCTCTACACCCGCCAGAGCTGCCTCGAGGTCACCGCACACGACTTGGCCGTCATGGGCGCGACGCTCGCCGACGGCGGCGTCAACCCACTCACCCGTGAGCGCGTGGTCGACGCGGACACAGCGCGGGCCACGCTGGCCGTAATGATGATCGCCGGCCTCTACGAGACGTCGGGCGACTGGCTGCTCGACGTGGGGATGCCGGGCAAAAGCGGGATCGGCGGTGGGATCGTCACCGTCTCTCCCGGCAAGGGCGCCTTCGGCACCTTTGCGCCACCCCTGGACGAGGCGGGCAACAGCGTGCGCGGGCAACTCGCGGCCGGCTTCCTCGCACGAAGCCTCGGCCTCGACGTCCTCACGTCCGAGCCGGTCCCGCGCAGCGACACCTCCGCATGCTGACCAACAGCCGAGTAGGAGCCAAGCCCAGTGCTTCAACACATTGAGCAGCCGTGCCAGTCCCCGAGCGCAGCATCCGCTACCCCGGCACCGACCGCATCCTGCCCTCAGAGACAGCGCCTGATGGGAGTGGTGGAAGACAGCAGGTTGGCAGGCCCATGGGGATATTCCTTTGCCCCATCAGCGCCCATGGACTGA
>JAUNUZ010000358.1 GCA_030537915.1 Micrococcales bacterium | reverse complement strand
GTGAGGCGTTCGAGACGCCCCCGCGCCTCCAGCCGCCGGGCGAGCCCCTTGCCGGGCGTGCCGTGGGACCACTGCAGGTCGACGAGCACGAGACGGGGGTCGTCCCACGCGAGACCGTCCCTCGCGCGAAACCCCTCGAGCAGCTCGCGCTTGGCCACCCACTCCACCCACCGGCCCGCCTCCGGGGACCCCGTCTCCAGCGCGGTGAGCACCGCGTCCCAGCGGGTGAGGACCTCGCGGGTGTCCGCGTCGGCGAGGACCGTGGGATCGCCGCCGAGTTCCTCCCGCAGGTGCGCGAGGACATGGAACTGGTAGCGCCGCAGGATCTCCAGCCCGGTGAGTCGGCGACCGTCGAGGAGGTCCACCCGCGCGTCCAGTCCCGGGTCGTGGGAGATCGTCCTGATCGCGGCGACGGGGTCGACCAGGCCGAGGTCCTCCTTCATGCGGCCGGACTCCACGAGGGAGAGCACGAGGCTCGTCGTGCCGACCTTGAGCAGCGTCGAGGCCTGCGCGCTCGTGGCGTCCCCGGTGATGACGTGCAGACGACGCCAGCGTGCTGGGTCGGCGTGCGGCTCATCACGGGTGTTGACGATCGGTCGGTTGACGGTGGTCTCCAGGCCGATCCGCCGCTCGATGTAGTCGGCGCGCTGCCAGAGTTGGAAGCCCGGCTCCTCGCTGCCGGGGCCCAGCCCCACCCGGCCGGACCCGCAGCAGATCCCGCGCGTGACGAGGAAGGGCACCAGCGCGTCGGCGAGCATGTCGAAGGGCACCGCTCGATCGACGAGGTAATTCTCATGGGATCCGTAGCTGGCGCCCTTGCCGTCGACGTTGTTCTTGAACAGAACAATCGGCTCGCCTCCCGAGGTGGTGAGGTGCTCCATCGCCCGTTGCATCATGAGGTCGCCCGCGACGTCGTAGCGTACGGCCTCCTGCGGGCTCATCACCTCCGGGCTGGAATGCTCAGGATGACCGTGGTCGACATAGAGACGGGCCCCGCTGGCTGTCACCAGCGAACTGCCCCGGTACCAAACCTCCTCTTGCGCGGTGAGCCGTGCGACCCAGGTGGGTCTGCGATCGGTGCTGGAGCCGGGGACGGTGCCGGAGTAGTCCCAGCGCACCGGTTCGGGACAGTCCAGGGCGGCATTCGCCTCGCGGTAGGCCTCCAGAACGGTGGCGGACAGCTGCGCGCTGTCCGCTCCTGGCCGTTGCGGCGCGAAGATGCCGTACTCGGTCTCAACGCCCATGACGCGATGCACACTCACGATCGGGTCACCACCGGCCCGGGCAGGTCCGCCAGCGACGGGTCTACCTGCAGCGCCTCCTGAACCGACCGCAGAACCCGCAACGAGACGACGCGTTCGCCCTTGCGGCCGCTGGCGCGCGCCCATTCGTCAGGATCGGTCGTCGAGGGTAGGTCCTCGTTCTCGGCGATCTCGGCGGCGACGGCAGCACGCAGATGCGCCGTACTGATTCCCCCGGTGCCCGTGGCGAGCAGATCCTTGATCGCGAGCTTCTTGGCCCGATCGACGATGTTGGCCAGCATCGCGCCACTGACGAAGTGACTGATAAACAACGTCTCGGTGTCTCCACCGGCGTAACGCACATGCAGGAAGGCCGTCTGCGCACTGTCGGTGTACAACGCCTCGACGACTGCCTGCCGCATGAGCTGGGCTGCCGGTTCGGCGCCGCCTGCCGCGTGCACCTCGTCGGCGGCCAACGGGAGGGTATCGGTCAGATACTTGCCGAGAATCTCCAACGCCCCCAGCGCGGTGGGCCGCTCGATGCGTACCTTGACGTCGAGACGTCCGGGGCGCAGGATCGCGGGGTCGATCATGTCCTCCCGGTTGGAAGCACCGATGATGACGACATTGTCCAACGCCTCGACCCCGTCCATCTCCGCGAGGAATTGTGGCACGACGGTTGTCTCGACATCGGAGGATTTGCCGGTGCCTCGAGTGCGGAAGAGCGCGTCCATCTCGTCGAAGAAGACGATGACGGGAATGCCCCGCTCGGCCTTTTCCCGAGCCCGAGCGAAAATCAACCGAATCTGTCGCTCAGTCTCCCCGACGTACTTGTTGAGCAGCTGTGGACCACGGATATTGAGGAAGTAACTGCGGGCGCTGACCTGCCCGCTACGCTCCGCTGCAGTGCGCGCCAGCGAGTTCGCGACCGCCTTGGCGATGAGCGTCTTGCCACACCCCGGCGGACCGTAGAGCAATATCCCCTTGGGCGGCTTGAGTTCATGGTCGCGGTACAGCTGGGGGTGCAGGAAGGGCATCTCGACGGAGTCGCGGATGTGCTCGATCTGCGGGCCCAGCCCGCCGATGTCGGTGTAGTCGACGTCGGGAACCTCATCGAGCAGGAGTTCCTCGACCTCGGCGCGCACGATGCGTTCGTAGGCGACGCCGGCCCGCGTGTCGGCCACGAGCGCGTCGCCGACATGCAGTTTAAGGCGGTCGAGGCTGCCGGCGAGCCGCATGATGTGCTCTTCGTCCTCACGCACCGTGACGAGGGCGCGATCGGTATCGATCAGCTCCTTGACGAGCACGATCTGGCCGGTGTCCTCGTAGCCACCGGTAGCGATGACGACGAGATGCTCGTTGACTTTGACGCGCATGCCCGGGTAGAGAGACCCGACCGGCACATTCGCCGCTACGCCCAACTCCATCCGCCGGCCACCGAGCAACACGTCGACGAGTCGGGCCGATCGATCGGCGCCTAGGAAGACCCCGTAGCTGCGCGGCGGTGCCGTCAGGCGTTCGATCTCCTGGTGCAGCGCCGACAGTTCGGTCCGCGCGGCGCGCAGCGCGTTGGCGAGTCGGTCGTTCTTGCGAGAGGCGACACCCGCGCGGTCGGTGACGTCGGCCAGCCGCTCGCGCAGGGCTGACTCCCGATCGGCGCCCGCGCCATAAGGGGGCGCTGGTTCCGCTCCGCGCGCCGACGCGGCCTGATGGTCTTGGATCACAACAGATCACCTTGTCCGATGCTG
>JAUNUZ010000357.1 GCA_030537915.1 Micrococcales bacterium | reverse complement strand
CGTAGGTGCGGGGGGTCAACGCCGGCGGCGGGGGTGTGGGTCGGCTCGGCGTTGCGCGGAGCACCCAGGTGGCCGACTAGGCTCGGACGGGTGAGTGGCGTCAGCGCGCTGGGATCCTGGCCCGGCACCGACATCAGGGCCTGCGTCCGGTTCGTGCGCGATGTGTTCGCGGGCGACCCCGGCGACGGCGCTTGGTCGCTGCCTTATCTTCCGGAGTTGCCCGATCGCGGTCCGGGCGCCGAGCTCGTCGGCCGCTCGGCCGCCTTCCTCGTCGGATTACCCGTCGACCTGCAGCCCTCCGGGTGGAGGATCGTCGATCGGCCCGGGCGGGACGCCGGCCGCACGGCGGCCTACCTGCGACAGGACCTCGATGAGATGGCCGAGGCCTACGACGGCTATGACGGCCCGCTCAAGCTGCAGGTCGCCGGGCCCTGGACCCTCGCCGCGAACGTCCGCGTCGGCCGCGGCGAGCGCGCTGTCGTCGACCCCGGAGCGGCTCGCGACGTTTGCCAGTCGCTGGCCGAGGGGTTGAGCGAGCACCTCCGCACGGTCGCCTCCCTCGTGCCCGGGGCTCGGCTCGTCGTCCAACTCGACGAACCCTCCCTGCCGGCGGTGCTTGCCGGTCACCTGCCCACATCCTCCGGCTTCGGCACGCATCGCGCGGTGGACCCCGAGACCGTCGAGCGGGGCCTGCGCACGGTCATCGAGACGGTGCGGCGGCAGTTGCGAGAAGGCGGTGCGGCCGGTGAGGCCGATGGCCGCCGGGACCACCTGGCGGCGCCGGGGCCGCAGGAGTCACCCGAGGCCGGCGCACCGCGAATCCTCGACCCGCGGCATCCGGATGTGGCCGTGCACTGTTGCGCGCCCGACGTCCCGATCGCGCTCCTGCGATCGGCCGGGGTCGCGGCGGTGAGCCTTGACGCGAGCCTCCTTGACCCGTCCGGATGGGAGTCCGTGGCCGTAACCGTCGAGGCGGGCGTGGGTCTTTGGGCGGGTCTGCCGCTCGAGCCGCAGGCCGGCGCCCTCGCCGCGGCTGAGCTGTTGGTGCGCAACTGGTGCGAGCTCGGCCTGCCGTTGTCGAGGCTCGATGGGGTGGTCGTGACTCCGACCTGCGGGCTGGCCGGTTCGAGCCCGCCACGCGCCAGAGCGATCCACAAGCTCGCGGCGGACGCCGCGCGGGCGCTGACGGAGATGGCGGGCGAATGAGCGAAACTGCTCCAGAACAGCAGCCGTCGGAGCAGGAACGGCACGCCTGGGGGGACCTGGCCGAACAGATTCACGGTCACCAGTTCGCCTACTACGTGCGGGATTCGCCCACGATCACCGACTCTGAGTTCGACGACCTGCTGCGCCGACTGCGGGCCCTGGAGCAGGAGCATCCGGCCCTTCGGGTGCCCGAGAGTCCGACTCAACGGGTCGGCGGCGACTTTTCCACAGAGTTCACTGCGGTAGATCACCGCGAGCGGATGCTCTCGCTCGACAATGTCTTCGCGCCACAGGAGTTGAGGGAGTGGTACGACCGGGTGCGCGTCGGCGTGGGCGACGCTTGCGTGCACTTCTTAACCGAGCCCAAGATCGACGGACTGGCGATCAACCTGCTCTACGAGAATGGTCGCCTCGTGCGCGCGCTGACCCGCGGCGACGGGCGCACGGGTGAGGACGTCACCAACAACGTCCGCACGATCGAGGGCGTCCCGCACAGGTTGCGCCAGCGAGATAACGCGCACGAAGGGCACGACCAAGAGACCGCCACGGCGCCGATCCCGGCGCTCGTGGAGGTCCGGGGGGAGGTCTTCTTCCCGATAGCGGGCTTCGCCGACGTCAACGCGGCCCTGGTCGAGGCGGGAAAGGCCCCGTTTGCCAATCCCCGCAACGCGGCGGCCGGCTCGCTGCGCCAGAAGAACCCCCGCGTCACGGCCTCCCGGCCGCTGCGGATGCTCGTGCACGGCATCGGCGCGCGCGCTGGCTTCGACATCACCCGGCAGAGCCAGGCTTACGAGGTCCTGCGCGGCTGGGGACTGCCGGTGTCGAGCCACAACGTCGTCGTCGACGATTTCGAGGCGATTCAGGCACGTGTCGCCTACTTCGGGGAGCACCGGCACTCCCTGGAGCACGAGCTGGACGGTCTCGTCATCAAGGTGGACGAGGTGGCCCTCCAGCGCCAGCTGGGCACGACGTCGCGTGCGCCGCGGTGGGCCATCGCCTACAAGTACCCGCCGCAGGAGGTGACGACCCGGCTGCTGGACATCCGCGTCAACGTGGGTCGTACCGGTCGGGTCACCCCCTACGGCGTCATGGAGCCGGTTACGGTGGCCGGGTCGAAAGTCGAGCTGGCGACCTTGCACAACGCCGACGAAGTGCGACGCAAGGGTGTGCTCATCGGCGACACGATCGTGCTGCGCAAGGCCGGCGACGTCATCCCGGAGATCCTCGGCCCGGTCGTCGACCTGCGGGACGGTAGCGAGCGCGAATTCGTCATGCCGACGCTGTGCCCCTCGTGCGGTGCGACGCTGGGCCCGGCGAGGGAGGGGGATAAGGACATCCGGTGTCCGAACTCCGCGACGTGCCCCTCCCAGTTGCGCGAACGGCTCTTCGCCCTGGCGGGCCGCGGCGCCCTCGATATCGAAGCGCTCGGCTGGGAGGGCGCCGCCGCGCTGCTCGACGCCGGCGTCATCGCCGACGAGGGTGACCTCTTCGCCCTGTCCGCCGCGGACGTCGCGCGCGTCCCCCTTTACACGCGCGCGGCGCAGAAGAAAGAGCTCGCCGACCCGCAGGCAGTGCCCGCGCCGGGTGTCGTCGACGGGCGAGTTCTCAGCGCAAACGGTCGGCGGCTCGTGGACAACCTTGCGCAGGCGCGCCGGCAGCCGCTCTGGCGGGTGCTGGTCGCCCTGTCGATCCGGCATGTCGGACCCACCGCGGCCCGCGCGCTGGCCGGGCACTTCGGATCCCTTCAGGAGATCCGAGAGGCCGGCGTCGAGCAGCTCGCCGGTGTCGAGGGCGTCGGCGGTGTCAT
>JAUNUZ010000356.1 GCA_030537915.1 Micrococcales bacterium | reverse complement strand
CAGGGTGAGCCTGCGAGACATCAGCGAGGCGGCGTTTCGGGGCCTGACCGTCCACGGGGCCAGCCACGGTGAAGCTCGAGCCGCCTCCCGAAGGGTGCTCCAGGCCGAACTCGTGGGCGGTGGCGGCCTTGCCGCGCTCCTCAATGACCTGGCAAGTCAGCCATGGAAGCGCGCGCCCGTTGAGGTCTTGGGGGCGCCAGTCGGGACGACGGGTGAGACCGGGCATCTCGTGCTCCGTTCGCCCGAGGGAAACCGCCTGCTGCGGGAGGCTCCGCTGGCCGTCGAGCTTGTCGCCAGCGGTGGTGACGCCCGTGTCGTGGCCGTACCGACCGCAGTGGCCGGCTCCGCATTGCTCGATGCCCTGACGCTTGAGATCGCCCGGGCCAGCGGCGTCGGGGTCGGAGTGGTGATTTGCCCGTCCTCGCAGCTCCGATCCGAGGTCGGCTGGGGCGGCAGCGGCGACGCTCCCGCGCAGCAGCCTGGCCAGCTGCGGTGGGCGCGCCCCGACGGCAGCATGGGTGTCGGCAATCTCGACCGACTGCCCGCGACGTGGCAACAGTTGATCGACGGTCCAGGAGTTTTCGCGCTACGGGACATCGAGCAGTTTGACGACGTCGAGTTGAGCTGGATCAGCGCCCAGGACCGGACCCGGACCCGGACCCAGGCGGCAGCTGGTGGCGTGATCGTTGATGCCGACCTCTGGCGGAGCGTCTATGCGGCGGCGCGTCGCTATCTCGTCCCGGAGCGCTGAGGCGTGAGCGGGCGTCGAAAGGTGGCGCGGACTCAGCGGCACCCCGGATTCATGACGAAGGAGTAGAACAATGAGCCACGGATACCATTCGGGCAGGCGTGAGGTGCCCCAGCCATGACCAGCGCAGTGCGACGCGAGCACCCCGACGGACGCCCCCGTCCCTACGCCGCGTCCGTAACCAAGAACGGCGTCGTCTACGCCTGCGGTCAGGTGCCGGTCGCTGCGGATGGCAGCGTCCCGGCTGCGATCGGCGACCAGGTTCGGCTGGTCTTTGACAACCTAGAACGCGTGTTGGAGCCGACCGGGGCCAGCCTCGCCACCCTGCTCAAGGTGACCGTCTACCTCGCCGACCTCGACGAGTTCGACGACTACAACGAGGCCTACCTACGACGACTGTCCGGCCTGCCGCTCCCGCCTAGGACCACCGTGCAGGTTGCCCGTTTCCGCGGTGAAAAGCGGATCGAGCTCGAAGCCTTGGCAAGCACTGATTGATCGTTCCGCGTTCTCGCTGGAGAAAGGGACCCGGCCGGGTGAGGTTCTATCGGCGTGGAGTCCGCTCGTGCCGCTGGGCTGGATTCGGCCGGGCGCTGCAGTGCCCGGGGCCGAGGAGTGCATCGACGAGAGGTGCTGACAGGAGATCTCAGTCCAGTGCGTTCTCTTGGGTGATCGCGGCGATGCAATGCTCCCGTTCGATGCGCTCGGCGTCGGCGTCGACGGCCAGGGTGAGTGCGGCGTTGGCGATGAGCAGGAGCCGCCGGCGGATGTTCGGGGCGTGGGCATAGTGCTCGAAGAGCACGTCGAGGGCGGCGGGTGAGATGAGCGAGATGAGCTCCTCCACCTCTTCGCCGAGATCCTCGGCGGCCCGGCGCCGCAGGATCCGCCCGACCGCGTTGGTGTCGGGCACCTGCGGCACGTGCAGCGTCGTGTCGAGGAAGCCCGCGCTCGCCTGGTAGTCGGGATCGGTGAGATAGGTCGGATGGACCGCGACCACGGCGGCGACGTCGAGCTCTTCGGCGAGGACCCGCACGACCTTGCCGAAGAACGCGGCTCGCACCCCTGGGTTGTCCGGCTGCCAACTCGTCGACAGCCAGCGGTCGGTGTCGTCGAGCACGACGACCGGGACGAGCTCATCGCTGGCGATGAGGTCCAGCAGGCCCCGGGCCTGCTCGACGACCTGGGTGCTCGTCGGCGGTTCTTCTGCGACGGCCTGGCGCAGCTCGTAGGCGAGCTCGACCTTGGTCTCCATCCATGTCGGGGCGACCGACACCTTGTGAGCTGCGGACTGTCGTCGCGCCGGCGCGAGACCGGCGGCGTCCTTGGCGCGTGCAGGCAGGCCGACGTCGACCCAGCGGCCGATGAGCGTGACGACATGACGCGCGAACTCGACAGGGTCCGTCGCTACGGAGGCGCGCTCCATCGTCACTGGGATGCGTAGCGGCGCCAATCCCTCGACCAGCGGTCCGAGGACGTGCTCGGTGACCGACGACTTACCTGTGCCCGAGGCGCCGACGAGCGCGACCCGGCGGCCTTGGCGCAGTGCCCGCTCCAGCGCGGCCTCGCAGCCGTGACCACCGATCAGCTCATCGAAGGGCACGTGCACGGCGTAAAGCTGGTCGTGTCGTGGGCTCGGATTGAAGGCGTGCCCCTCCTGCAGGGTCCGCAGCTGGGCGCGCGTCACAGCGCTTGCCTCGCGCGCTGGGCCTGCTGCGGACACTCAGCCACGCAGGGGCCGCAACTCGTAGAGCCGCGCCGGGCGGCCTGGTCGATCACCACGGACCTCACGGTAGGCGACGAGTCCGACATCCAGCAGTTGCCGGAACACTTGGCTGGCACGCGAACTCGTCCACCCGGTCCGCGCGAGTAGGCGATCGTCGGACGGGCTGACCGGTCCCAGTTCCTCCATCGCGGCGACGAGCATCGTCGCCGGTCGACCGAGCTTGGCGACCTCCGCGTCGCGGCGGACGCGTTCGTTCACGGATGCGTCCCAATCCCTGGGC
Source organism: Micrococcales bacterium (assembly GCA_030537915.1). Lineage (GTDB taxonomy): Bacteria > Actinomycetota > Actinomycetes > Actinomycetales > Dermatophilaceae > Kineosphaera. The sequence goes on along the minus strand of JAUNUZ010000356.1, from coordinate 275 downwards.
GCGAGCCGCGCCAGGTCCAGGGCCTCCCGCGGCGTCCATTCTTGCCGGCCTTCGGGCATGTGGACGGGGTGCCCGAGACGCAGCTCGATGAGCTGGGCGGCCTCCTGTCTGGTCAACGGGGGCAGCTGGATCCGCTGCTCGAAGAAGGCGTCGGCCGGAGGTTGGGTCAGCACCGGGGCGTCGTCTGGGGTCACCGTGACAAGCCACTGCAGCGGCAAATTCCACACCTCGTCTCGCAGCACGCCGAAGAGCTGGTTGCCCACCCGGGGGGGAGC
>JAUNUZ010000355.1 GCA_030537915.1 Micrococcales bacterium | reverse complement strand
AGATGTGGTTGGTGAGAGCGCGGTCGGTGAGGTAGCGATCGAGTGAGGCTTCGCCCGAATCGAAATCCGACGTGCTGTCTGTCGGCTCGATCGGGCGGGGACGTTGTAGCGCCACTCAGGCCTCGTCCCAGGGCGCCCGTTCGCTGAGCAGTTTCGCCAGTTCGGGGACGCGCTGTGCGGGGCGGTCGAGGATCGCGGAAAACTCGGCCCAGGCGGCATCGTCGAGTCGGAAGACGCGTCGATCGGCGAGCGTGTCCTCGGCCCGGGTGACTGCAGCGCTGGTGACGAACTCGGTGAGGGACTGACCGGTCGCAGCGGCCGCGTCCCGAATCAGAGCATCCTGATCGGGGGTGAGGCGCATGGCGAGGCGGGCCTGCTTGCGCCGGGTGGTTTCGGGTGTGGTGGTCATGCGTCTAATGTACGCCTGTTGGACATACAAGTCGAACGAATGCATGCCGAGATCGCCGCGTTCAGCGATGTGTCGGGCTGCCTCGGCCTGGGGTGGAGCGCCTCAACGACTTGGACTGATCGGGGTGCCTATCGGCCGTCGGCGTGCCTGACGACCTCAAGTGCTGTGCGTCGTGTGTCCTGGTCACGACGGTACTGCTCGGAGTCGGCGGCGATCGGTGCGTGGAGCGTGCCCTCGATGACCGCGGCCCAGTGGGTGCGCATCGGTTCCGGGACCTGCATCTCGTTCCAGAGGTCGAGCAGCAGCGCGCCGTCGAGGTAGAGCATCAAGTTGGCCTCGTCCCCGTAGGTCAGGAGCCGCTCGTAGACGAGCTTGCGGTCTGCGCGAACAGAGAGGTCCCACCAGAACTTGTCGTTGTCGTCGTCGATGAGGTCGAAGAACTTGATCGTGCGGAAGCATGCGGGCGCTTCCAGGCGCCACAGCCGGTCCGGGACGGTGAACGGGAATCGAAAGCCTGGTGGTGCCGGGTGTTCGGTGAAGCTGACCCGGGGTTGGAGGGCGATGTTCCACCCGGCGGCGTTGACGATCCGCTCCGCCACCGCGAGACCCGGGCTCTTCTTGCCCCGCTCGTAGGCCGACAGCGTCGGTTGCGAGGTGCCAGCGAGGGCCGCGAGCTCGGCCTGGCCAAGTCCGCTCGCGAGTCGCGCTTCCTCGATGACGGTCCTCGGCTGCGGTCTCCAGTTCGTCACACCAGCATCGTACATATCTGACCAGATCTATGTTCCGCGATCTGGGGCCGCACCCAGGCTCCGGAGGAACGGGAACACCTCGTCGGCGATGGTCTGGTGCATCACCTCGGGCGAGGCGTTCTTGAACTGGCTCCACCGCAGGTGCGCCTGACCAGGCAGGAACACCGGGCTCGCGACATCAGTCTTCGTGATTCGGGCCTTCTTCTCGGCCAGCGTCTGGATGTCGTCGAGGCGGCGGATGAAGAGCAAGTAGGTGATCTGCTCGATGACCTCCAACGGGTTACTGATGCCGCCAGACCAGAAGGCGTCCCAGACGCGGTCGATCTTGCCCTTCAGCTCACCAGTGATCACAGGCGTAACTCTAGTAAGTGTGCGGAGTTCAGGCGTGGACATCGAGGACCTCCTGCTGTTCGGACCGTCCGAGGCAGCAGAGCAGGTTCGCACAGCGGACCGACAGATCAGCGTTGATGGCCATTCGGCCGCCGTTATGCGCCTTTGGGGGTAGGACCAACCCCGACAGGCGGGAGCCGACCATGACCGAGTACCTCCACCGCGACCCCACCCGGCGCGACGCGCTGCTGACCATCGAGGAGGTCGCCGGGCTGCTGCGCATGCCCGAAGCGACGCGGACGAACCTTGCCCCTTGCCGAGTTGTTCGAGAAGAGCAGTTCGCTCACCCTCACGGTCTGGATCAATAGGTAGTTGCTTGGCGACCTTAATGAAGCCCTCGCGCTTCGCCTTGAGCATGTCCTCGACCCGAGCTCCACAGCGCGCGCCGTAGACGGCGACGGAATATGCCAGGACGTCATATGCGATGCCCAGAGCTCGAACCATGAAGTCAAGCCGGGGCGTCCGCGAGGATCGAAACTGTCCGTATTCATACTCCTCGATCAACTCGATGTCGTTCAACTCCAGCGCTGCCCAACGCTTGCCGTGGGTTGAGCCAGTGGCGAGGCGCCAGACGAACTCGGCCTCATCGGGATCAATCCCGTTGAGTTGCGCAGCGACTCGGATCGTGTCCATGTATCTGATGCTCTTCTTGACATCGTCGAGGTCGAAGCGCCCCGCGAGTCGCTCAACGAAAGTCGCCAACTGAGCTCGTGCAGCATCTACGCGATCGCCTTGGAGTCGGTACGCCTTCCTTTGCTCATCGAAGTCCATGTACATCAGCCGCAAGTGCCGCAGGGAGAGCTCTTCGGGGGTGTCGCCAGTCATGACCCACGCTGCTTGTGATGCCGACTCCAACGCTGACCGGGCAAGTCCTTGCACGGGCCGCGGGCGAATATCGATCTTCGCTTCCGGGCCGAAGGACAAGGGCATGTAGAAGTCAGCCCAAAGCAATGCTGACTCGAGGGCCGCCGAGAGGTACTCCCGACACCAATCGGACGCCTTCTCCCACGGATAATGGTCGTTTGCCTCGGCAAACGGACTGTTCAGGACTGGTTCGCCATACGAGTGCAGAATCTCACCCTCTACGCGGAGGCCGATCGCGATCTCCTTGAGTCGTACCGCGTTGGGGTCATCCTCGGCGAGGAGCACACGTTCAAGCATTGCTAGACCCTAGGCCAGATTCGAACGAAGTGAGCGCATGCGCAATCGCGAGCTGTCCTCGCAAGGACGCGTAACCAATAACTCCTGCGCCCGAGACCCCTCGCAGGCCGGTGTGACGGGCTTCCACGGTGGGCGCTGTGGGCTCTCACAGTGCGGCAGGCCGATCTCCTGCGGAATCCCTGCGGAATTTGGGTCTCGACAGGCTCGACCACCGGTGACGCGAAACGGCCCCTGACACTGCATCGCTGCAGGTCAGGGGCCGGATCTCGACAGGCTCGATCAGCGAGTGTCGATCAGATGTCGTAGTACATCTCGAACTCGTGCGGGTGCGGGCGGAACCGGATCGGG
>JAUNUZ010000354.1 GCA_030537915.1 Micrococcales bacterium | reverse complement strand
ATGGCGGGCCGTCCGCCGGTGTCCCGCGTGCTCCGGAACTTCTACTCGACGAGCTGCTGCCCCTCGACTATTCGTCGGAAGTTCTGCTTGTGGACCGCCGTCCCGGCTACTGCCTCGACCGTTTGCTGGAGCTGCCCGAGGGTGAATTCGCTGGGCACCAGCTCGAAGATGACGGGCCGGTACTGAATTTTGGCGCGCAGCCGGGCCATGCCGGTCGACAGAATGCGCCGATGATCGTGCAGCATTCGGGTCCCCAGATCGGTAACTCGGCCGACAGGCTCGCTGGGGTCGTCGAGTTGGGTGAGGCGCCCGCCCGCAGCCCCGCGCGCGATCGGCGAGGACTCGGGCACCAGACCCGCCTCCCACAGCAGTTCGTAGCGCTGCAGGCAGTTCTCAGGGGCCCACAGGCGCCCGGTGAGGCCGTAGGCGGCCTGGACTCGTTCGGTCCGCGCCGCTCGCACCGAGTCCGCGCCCGAGCCTGCCCACTCCCGCAACCCGTGGAGGAAGCGATGGTGGCGCTCGAGCCAGGCCGCGTCGGTGAGTCCTCGCCGGTCCTCCCACGGAAAGACGTCATACCACCCGCGCCACTGCGCGTCGGGCTTCTCCTCGAGTCCGACACGAGAGGTCAGGCCCAGGTAGGAGACGGAGACGACCCGCCCGTGCGGCCCGGTGCGCTCTCGATCGGCGAACGTGTAGAGCTGCTCGACGAAGCCCAGCTCCAGGCCGCTCTGCGAGCGGACCCACGAGCGCAGCCCGTACTGCAGAGATCGATGGTCGCTGCGCAGCGGCCCGGACGGAAGCCGCGGCACCCCGCCCGGCGCGCCGATGACGAGAACGCGGGGGTCGGTCTGCCCCGGGATCGCCACGATGACGGCGACGAGTTCGACGGGCTGTAGGTCGGCCATCACGTCCGCTCATGAGCGGACGCACTCGCCGCCGTGACGAAGTCGATGAGCTCCTCGACGCGCCCGAGCAGCTCGGGCTGCAGGTCGGCATACGTACGCACGGTTCCCAGGATGCGCTTCCACCCCTGGGCGACGTCTGCCTGGCTGGCCGACGGCCAGCCGAGATGGTGCAGGATCCCGTGCTTCCAGGATTGGCCGTGCTCGATGACCGGCCACGCGGACATGCCCAGCCGCTCGGGCCGCACCGACTGCCAGACGTCGACGTAGGGGTGGCCGACGATGAGCACGTGGTCGCGGGCCTGCGGCAGCGCCTGGGCCGCGGCCGCGATGCGGGATTCCTTGGTGCCGGCAACGAGGTGGTCGACCAGGACGCCCATCCGCCGCTTCGGGCCGGGGCAGAAGTCGCGGATCACAGCGCCCAGATCGTCGACCCCGTCGAGCAACTCCACCACGACCCCTTCGACGCGAAGGTCTTGGCCCCATACCTTCTCCACGAGTTCGGCGTCGTGCCGCCCTTCGACGAAGAGTCGGGAGCCGACGGCGACTCGGGCCGGCGCAGCGTGGACTGCGCGCGAACCCGAGGCCGTGCGAGACGCCGCGGCCCGGGCGGTTGCCAGCGCAGCTTGCTGGGTCGCGGTCGGCGGGACAAGGACGACGGGGCGGCCTTGCGCGAGGAAGCCGGGACCCAGCGGGAACGCGCGGACCGCGCCGCGCCGGTCCTCCAAATGCACGACCCGCATGCCGCCTGCCTTCTCGACCGCGACCACGGCACCACACCAGCCGGTCTGCGCGTCCTCCACGACGAGTCCCAGGTCGGCCTCCAGAGGTTGCGCCCGGCCCCCGCGCGGCGCACGCCAATCCCCGGCCAGCGGGTCGGAATCGTATCGATAGGGGGGAGTGTTCATTCGGCCATCACAAGAAGCATCGTAAACTTGGCACTCCGGCTTCGAGAGTGCCAGCCTTCGGGTAGCCCGGGTGTGTCGGTTGTGAGTGTGGTGAACGTGAGCAAGGGGAGGTCCTGGATGAGTCGCGAACGACGCCTAGCCGTCCTGCGCGCGATCGTGCAGGACTATGTCGACACCTCTGAGCCCGTGGGGAGTCGGTCGCTGCTCGAGCGCCACCAACTCGGGGTGTCGGCCGCGACCGTCCGCAATGACATGGCGGTCCTGGAGGAGGAAGGGCTCATCAGCGCTCCGCACACGAGCGCCGGCCGGGTGCCGACCGATGCCGGATATCGCGCCTTCGTCGATCAGTTGGGCTCGCTGCGGCCACTGACCCCCGCCCAGCGCACGGCGATCCACCTCTTCCTGCAGAGCGCGGTCGACCTCGATGACGTGGTGGATCGCACGGTCCGGCTGCTCGCTTCGCTGACGCGGCAGGTGGCGGTCATGCAGTATCCGTCGTTGAGCCGTTCATGCGTGCGCCACATCGAGCTCCTGCCGGTGGGCGCCCGGCGAGCCATGGTCGTGCTCATCCTCGACACCGGGCGCGTCGAGCAGCGCGTCGTCGAGGCGAGGGCGGACCTCACGACCCCAGCCGGTGAGGAGATGCTCAGCCGGATCCGCAGTTGCTTCAACCACGAAGCGGTCGGCAAGGGTCTGGCTCAGGCGGCGCAGGGTCTGCGTGCACTGCCTGACGACCTCGACCCTGCGGACCGCGATCTGGCCCGGGCCTTCATCCAGGTCCTCGAGGACGCTCTCGTCGAGGAGCGCGAGGAACGGGTCGTGCTCGCTGGGACCGCCAACCTCGCGCGTTTCGGGACCGACTTCCCACTCTCGATCGGTCCCGTCCTCGAGGCGCTCGAGGAGCACATGGTGCTGCTGCGCCAGTTCGGGCAGCTCGCGGCCGATCCGCTGCAAGTGCCGGGGGAGTCCGGGACGACCGTGCAGGGGCACCCCGGGCTGGCCGTGACCATCGGCCACGAGAATCCGCACGCGGGTCTGTTCGGTACGTCCGTGGTGTCCACCGGGTACGGTGCCGGGGAAGATGTCGTCGCGGGCCTGGGCGTCCTCGGCCCGACCCGGATGGACTACGCGGGCACCATGGCTTCGGTGCGAGCCGTTGCCCGGTATGTCTCCCGGATGCTCGAAACGTGATCCGTGCCCCGATCCGCCCCCGACCGGTGCGCCCGCACCTGCCGTGCCGCCCACTGATCTGCCT
>JAUNUZ010000353.1 GCA_030537915.1 Micrococcales bacterium | reverse complement strand
GTCGACAAGGGCAACACCGTCATCGTCATCGAGCACAACCTCGACGTCATCAAGAGCGCGGACTGGGTCATCGACCTCGGTCCGGACGGCGGCAACCGCGGCGGACAGATCGTCGCCGTCGGCACCCCAGAAGAGGTCGCCGCGAACCCGGACAGCCACACCGGAGCATTCCTGGCCCGGGTGCTGACGCGCGCCGGGCATGTGCCGACCATCGGTGCACCCACCCCCGCACCCGCACCTCGGGCACCGCTCACGCGCGCCAAGCGACCCTCGAAGCGGGCGGCGGGCGGCGGGCGCGCCAAGGCCAAGCAGGCATGATGGTCTTGCTCAAGAGCACGATGCGGAACCGACCCCCTGGACCCAAGGAGTGACCATGTCGTCAAGAGCAGGATCCGTTCCGTTCGACAACTCCTCCGGCGACGGTTCCCGGCTCGACCCAAGCGCCAGGAGGAGCTTCGGGTCGCGGCAGCCGGGTCGTCGAGACGTCCTCACCGGTCTCGGCGGAATCGTCGTCGCCGGGATGACCATCCCGTGGGTAGCCGGCTGTGGGGCAGGCTCGGACACGCCGCCACCCGCCGGTTCAGGGGCACAACCCACGTCGGGATCCTTCCCCTCGGCCGACGCGGCAACGATCTCGGCGATCGGTTCGGCCATCAGCAAGGGGGAGATCCCCGTCGGCGGCGCAAAGTTCTTCAAGGACGCCGGCATCGTCGTCACCCAACCGACCCAGGGCTCCTACGTCGCACTGTCGACCACCTGCACCCACGAGGGCCAAACAATCGATCGCGTCACCAACGGGCAACTCGTGTGCCCCGCGCACGGCAGCCAGTTCGATCCCGCCACCGGGGCTGCCACCAAGGGGCCGGCACAGGCGGCGCTGCCAACCAAGCACGTCACGGTTGCCGGAGACACGGCGACTCTCGCCTGAACGGCTGCCCTCGGCCTCGCCACGACTCGCATCGAATCAGTCCAGGACGGCTCACATGACCGATTCAGGCAGCCCCGACAGCCACGTTCCTGTCCTTCCTCGCGGTTGCGGCGCGGGCGCGCGTGGACGTCGTCGACTCTGCAGCGAGGTCGTCATCCACCCGAAGATCATCATCTTGCCGGCCTGAACCCACGATCGGGCCGCCTCGGTGACGCAGCCCCGCGCAAGCCTCAGTCCTCGCCAAGGTAGGCCTTGCGGACCTCGTCGCTGGCGAGCAGCTCCTGGCCGGTCCCGGCCAGCACGACGCTGCCGACCTCCAGCACGTAGCCATGGTCGGCCAGACTCAACGCCGCCTGAGCGTTCTGCTCTACGAGCAGGATCGTGGTCCCCTGGCCACGCAGGGTGCGCACGGTCTGCATGATCTTCTTCATCATCAGCGGGGACAGCCCCATCGACGGTTCGTCGAGGAGCAGCAGGCGCGGTCGGCTCATCATCGCCCGCCCCATCGCGAGCATCTGTTGCTCGCCACCGGAGAACGTCCCGGCCGGCTGGGACCGGCGCTCGCCGAGGATGGGGAACAACTCGTAGGCGGCGTCGAGATCGTCCTTGAGTCCAGCGTCCTGGCGGGTATAGGCGCCGAGCAGCAGGTTTTCCTCGACGCTCATCCGCGGGAAGATGCGCCGGCCCTCGGGAGAGTGCGCCAGCCCCAGGGTGACGATCTCATGGGCCGGCATCGTGTCGATCCGCTTGCCCTCGAAGGTGATCGACCCCGAAGCCGGCTGGAGCAATCCGGAGATCGTCCGCAGCGTGGTCGTCTTGCCGGCGCCATTGGTGCCGATGAGGCAGACCACTTGACCTTGGTCGACGGAGAAGCTGATCCCCTTGACCGCTTTGATCTGCCCGTAGGAGACGACGAGATCCTTGACCTCAAGCATCGCGGTCATCGGACCTGCCCGTCCCGTCCGGAGTCGTCCCGCGCCGTCGCGTCGATGGGCGGACCGAGCACCCCTTGGGTCCCGGGATCGTCGGCCGCGTCGGGGTCATCGGTCGCTTCGCCCGTGCCGATGTAGGCCTCGATGACGCGAGGGTCCGACTGGACCTCTTTAGGGGTCCCCTCGATGAGCGTCTTGCCGCGCACGAGGCACAGTACGCGGTCGCACAGATTGAAGATGAAGCGCATGTCGTGCTCGATGACGACGACGGCGAGACCGCCGTCGCGGATCTTGAAGATGAGCCGCTCTGCGTCCCGGGTCTCCTGCGGATTCATGCCGGCGGTGGGCTCGTCGAGCAGGAGCACCTTGGGATCGGTCGCCAGCGCCCGCGCGATCTCGAGACGACGCTGGTCGCCGTAGGGCAGGTTGCGGGCCAGGATCTCACCTACGTTGCCGAGTCCGACATAGTCGAGCAGCTCCTGGGCCCGCTCCTGCGTCTCGCGCTCCTCCCGGCGGTACTTCGGCCCGCGCAGGATCGAGGTGAGCGGTCCGGCCGACGTGCGGCAATAGCGCCCGACCATGACGTTCTCCAGCGCTGTCATGTTGGCGAAGAGCCGAATGTTCTGGAAGGTCCGGCTCATTCCCGCTATCACGACGCTTCGCGGCTTGGGCGGCAGCACCACGCCGGCAAGGCGCACCTCGCCCTCGGTGGGCTTGTACATCCCGGTGAGACAGTTGAAGAAGGTCGTCTTGCCGGCCCCGTTCGGCCCGATGAGACCGACGATCTGACCCTGGTAGACGGTGAGGTCGACATCGTCGACGGCGGTCAGACCCCCGAATCGCATGACGACGCCGCGCGCCTGAAGCAGCGGTTCACCCGTCTGCGGGCGGGATTCCGTCACGATCGTGGCTGCCGCGCTCATTTCGTCTCCTCCGCGAGGTGCACCTTCTGGATCTGCTCGGCGAGCGATTCGTCCTCCTCGTGGAATTCCAGCTTGCGTCGCTGACTCGCCACGAGACCCTCGGGCCGGAATCGCATCATGAGCACGAGTAGGAGGCCGAAGAGCAGGAGCCGGTATTCGCTGAAGAAACGCAGCTTCTCAGGCAGGAGCTTGAGGAGCACGGCGCCGATGAGCACCCCACCGACGGTCCCCATACCACCCAGGACGACAGCGGAGAGCAGGAACGCCGACTCGAGGAATTGGTACTGGTCCGGGGTGACGGACACATCGTGGTGGGCCTTGATGGT
>JAUNUZ010000352.1 GCA_030537915.1 Micrococcales bacterium | reverse complement strand
CCCACCTAGTGACCGCTGCACCCTGCGTCTCCCCCTTCTCGCGCGCGGGCGGGATCTCGGCGCTGAATTGTCGGCTCGCGGCTCCGCTGGCCGTCGTCGCTGTGGGGCTGTCCACCGCGGTGAACACCGGTCCAGCCTCGGCCGACACCGGCCGGTCGGGCGCGGCCGGGCACGCGAACGCGACCCGCACCAAGGTGTCGATATCAGCAGCCCCCACCGTCCCCGTCGCTCGCATCGATGCACGCGTCAGGGTCACGGGGTCGATCACCGGCAACGCCGGCGCCTCCCGCGTGACGCTGCAGCGACTCCACGGGCGCACCTGGCGCACGGTCGCCGCCGCAAAAGTACAGAAGCGCCGGTATGCGGTGCCGGTGCCCACCGGCTCGGCGGGCATGTTCACCTACCGGGTGGGGACTCTCCCTGGCAGGGGTGTGCCGCCGGTCACCTCGCGCCCCTTCTCGTTCGCGGTGGGTCGGGGAAATCCGGCCGCTGTGGGCTACCTCACGCACCCGCCGGCGCGATGGAACCCCTGCGCACCGATCCGTTATCGCGTCAACCTCGCGGGGGCACCCAAGGGGGCGGCCGCCGACATCGATCGCAGCATCCAGCAGGTTGCCGCCGCGAGCGGGCTGCGCTTCGTCAGGGCCGGCACGAGCAAGGTCGTCCCGGGTTCCCAGGGCCGTGACGTCCTGGACGACTACGACCGCGACACCGAGCTCGTCATCGCCTATGTCGCACCCGGCAAGGGCAAGGGCCACTCCGCCTACCTGCCGTCACGATCCCAGGCGGTGGGCGTCGGGGGAGCCTTCTACACCAATGCCACGACCAAGGTCCGCGGCGCGGCGTGGCACCAGATCGTCCAGGGCTACCTGGTGCTCGACCGCACCAAGAAGCTGCCTGGTGGCTTCGGCGCGGGTCATCGCTACGGGCTCGTCGGCACGTGGGGCCAGGTCATCATGCACGAGCTCGGCCACGTCGCTGGACTGGACCACCCGCGCCCAGCCGACCCGGCCCAGATCATGTACCCGTCGACGACGAGCAAGCCGGCAGTCTGGGGCGCCGGCGATCTCGTCGCTCTGCGCCGCGTCGGTGCGGTCTCGGGGTGCCTGAGCACCCCCGGCGTCGCCGGGGCCGCCGGGGCGCAAGGCGCTGAGGTGTCGGCTCCCTCCCTGAGGGGGCACGATGGCCTCGGGCGATTCGACGCGTCGCCACTGAATCACCGGCGATAGGGGAGGGCGCACGATGCCCGTGCTGCAGGATCCCGCTGAGCGCTTCGCGCGGTCAGGCGATCTGGCGCGTCGCCTCGACGAGAGCGACTACCTCGCCGACGAGGCCCTGTCGACCGTCGCCTGGCTGGCGTTGCGGCTGCACCGACCGTTGCTTCTAGAGGGCGAACCCGGCACCGGCAAGACCACCCTTGCGGAGGCGCTCGCGCTCGCGCTCGACATCCCCTTGATTCGTCTGCAGTGCTACGAGGGCATCGACGCGACTCAGGCGCTCTACGATTGGGACTTTCCCCGACAGATCCTGCACCTGCGCGCCGTCGAGGCACTGGGCGCACTGGAGCGAGATCGCGATCCCGCGGCGCCGCATCGCGACGTGGAGGCGGAGCTCTTCACCGAGCGCTTCCTGCTGGCCCGCCCCGCCCTGGCCGCGCTGCGACAGGCGCCGGTTGTCCTCCTCGTCGACGAGATCGACCGCGCCGACGACGAATTCGAGGCCTTCCTGCTCGAGATGCTCTCCACCTGGCAGGTGACTATTCCGGAGCTGGGGACGGTCCGGGCCGAGGTGCCTCCCGTCATCGTGCTCACCTCGAATCGCACTCGGGACCTGCACGACGCGCTCAAGCGACGCTGCCTCTACCACTGGATCGACCACCCGGACCTGGAGCGTGAGCTGGCGATCGTCCGGCGCCGGGTGCCGCAGGTGTCCGCGGGTCTGGCGCGCCAAGTCGTCACGCTGACCCAGGCCCTGCGCTCCGACCCCGATGGCCAGGCGCGCGGATCCGGTTCGGAAGCCGGGTTGGACCTCGTCAAACCGCCGGGCGTCGCCGAGACCATCGACTGGGCCCGGGCCCTGAGCGAGCTCGGCGCTCCGGAGCTCGATGTGGCCACGGCCGCGGCGACGCTGGGTGTGGCGATCAAGCATCGCGAGGACGGCGACCGAGTCCGGGCGGCCCTGGACCGGCTGCTCGCGCCATGACCGTGGCGGGCGGTGGGCAGGGCGACGAGGCCCCCGCCCCGTCCCATGAGCCCACTGGGTGCGACCTGCACCCGCGCCCGGAGGCGGCCCTGCTCGGGTTCGCACGGGCATTGCGGGCCGCCGGGGTCGCGGTGACCGCCGACCGGGAGCGCACCTATCTCGAAGCGGTGGCGGCCGTCGGACTCGATGATCGTGCTGCCGTTCGCTGGGCCGGACACGCGACGCTCTGCGCCTCACGCGCCGATCTACAGCGCCACGATCAGGTGTTCACCGCCTGGTTCGGCCTCCAGCGCGTGAGCCGTCGCGCCCCCCGGCCGGACACCCCCACCGTGACCCAGGCCGGTCTGCAGGAGGAGCCTGCCGGTGCCGAGGGCGGCTCACCCGACGTGCTGCGTGCCCGGGCCAGCTCGACCGAGGTGCTCCGGCATCGCGACATCGCGACGATGTCCGCAGCCGAGCGCGCTCGGTTGGCGGCGCTCTTCGCCGGCCTGCGTCCGCGCGCACCCCGTCGCAGAACCCCTCGCCAGAGTCGGGCCCGGCGCGGAGCGGTCGACGCCCGACGCACGTTGCGCGAGCAACTTCGACACCTCGGTGAGCCCGGGCCGATCGTGTGGCGGCGGCGGGGCACCCGTGCTCGCCGCGTCGTCCTGCTCATCGACGTCTCAGGGTCGATGAGCCCGTATGCCGACGCCCTGCTGCGGCTCGCGCACCGTTACGTCGTGTCCGAGCCGGGCGTCGAAGTCTTCACCTGCGGCACCCGCCTCACCCACGTGACGGCCGCCCTGCAGCGACGCGACCCCGAGCGCGCCCTCATCGCCTGTGGCCAGGCCGTGCCCGATTGGTCCGGCGGGACGCGCCTGGCCCAGAGCATCGACGTCTTCCTCCGCCGCTGGGGCCGACGCGGGATGGCTCGGGGG
>JAUNUZ010000351.1 GCA_030537915.1 Micrococcales bacterium | reverse complement strand
GTACGGAAGGGTCGCTCCATGTCAGGCTCGTTGCGACGCAGCATGACGTAGGACAGGGAGACCATGATGTAGGCGATCACGAGGCTGAATCCGCCCGCATCCACGAGCCAGACCAGGGTCTTGCGGCCGAAGAAGGGGGCCATGACCGAGAGGATTCCGATGAAGAGCAGCGCATTGCCCGGGGTGCGGTATCGCGGGTGGAGTACCCCGAACCAGCGTGGCAACATGCCTGAGGCACCCATGGCGTAGATGAGTCGGCTGGCCCCGATGAGGAAGCCGTTCCAGCTGGTCAGGATGCCGAAGATGCCACCGACGACCAGAACCGTCCCCATCGCACTGCTGTTCCACAGCGCGGTCATCCCTTCGGCTGCGGCCAACTCGGATCCGTTGAGGACCGAGACCGGCGCCGCCGACCCTACGGTGAGCATGATGGTCACGTACCAGACAATGGCCATGAGCAGCGAGACGAGCAAGAGGATCCCGATCTTACGGAACGGCAGGTTGATCTCCTCGGCGGATTGCGGGATGACGTCGAAGCCTACGTAGAGAAATGGCGTGGCCACCAGGACGCCGATGATTCCGGTGGCGCCCCCGACGAAGAGCGGCTCCATGGTGCTGACGCTGCCGCCGACGAACGAGCCGGTAATGAGGAGCGCGCCGACCACCAGAAGGAAAAGCACTGCGAGGGACTGGAAAACGGCTGCCGGCCGGACTCCGCGGAAGTTCAGATATGTCATGAGGATGGCGCCCACCACTCCCACGGCGACCCAGCTGGCGTAGACGTCGTAGCCGGCCACGGTCCACAGCTTCCCGGCGAGCATGTCCGGGAAGAGATAGAGCAGCGTTTGCGGCAACGCAACCGCCTCGAACGCTACGACGGTGATATAGCCAAGGGTCAAGGCCCAGGCGCAGAGGAAGGCGGAACGCGAGCCGATAGCCCGCAGTACGTACTGGTACTCCCCGCCGACGTTCGGCATCGCCGCCACGAGTTCGGCGTAGGTGAAGGCGACGAAGCCCACGATGACTCCACCGATGACGAAGGCCAGCGCAGCACCCCCCGGGCCGGCCGACTCCAAGAAGTGTCCGGTGAGGACGATCCAGCCGAAGCCGATCATCGCTCCGAAGCCAATGGCCAGTACGTCCCTCCCCTTGAGGACCCGCTTGAATTCCGACGTACTTGTGCCGTCTCCCGGCGCCTCGTGGCTGCTCATGGCCGGACACTAGGAGACCGCCGCCGATGAGTCCAGACCCACTGCCGCAAATACCTGGTATGCCCGATTTATGAGTCTGAGGTCCCAAACCGCAAGTTGACTTGCACTGATAGCGAACTTGTGTGTCAGCGGATTTGGCCTAGCCGGCACCCGCCAGATGCGCGCCGACCCGGCTGACCGCCCGCAGGGTGTCGACGATGTGCGCGAGATGCTGCGGGTCCGGCCAAGACGACAACTTGACCGCGACCGTGCGGGTGGCCGGACTGACGTGAATCATCTGACCGTGAATTCCCAGACACACGAGGTTGTCTCCCGTGCGGCTGGGGATGAACCAGAACTGGTTGCGGTACCACCCTCCGGGCAGCACCGCGTCATCTGGCGATGCCGCGAAAGCCGAGCGGACATCGCTGCCGGGGTGGTAGGACTGCTCGATCCAGGCCGCGGGCAGGACCTGCCTGCCGCCGACCATGCCGTCATCGAGCAACATCTGGCCGAAGCGAGCCAGGTCGCGAGCGGCAGCCGAGATGCCGCCGTCATGGATGGCGTTTCCGACCCAGTCAACCGTGACCGAGGCATCGCACTCCGCGCCCATGGGCGCCCAGATCCGCTCCGAGATGAGGTTGGCCATCGGGGCGCCCGCAACCCGCTCGCAGAGCCATCCAAGCAGGTCGGTGTCGGCCGAACGGTAGGTGAACCGGCCGTCATGGGGGCCATCTCGACCGATCTCCGCGAGATAGGCATAAGTGCCGACCGGATCACCTGGCTCGAGCGCGCGCCAACCCATGGATCGCTCCATCACCCGAACCTCCGCTTCGGGGTCGGTATAGGTCTCGCGAAATGCGACGCCGGTGCGCATATCCAGGACGTTGCGCACCGTCGCGCCGTTATACCCCGACCCCGCAACCTCGGGAATGTAGCGCGTCACCTCGGCTTCCGGGTCCAGGGCACCAGCCTCCACCAGGCCGCCTGCGACACAGCCCACGATGGATTTCGACACGGACATCACCAGGTGCCGGGTACTGGCAGTCATCTCCCCCCGGTAGCGCTCCTCGACCACCCGTCCCTCATGCATCACGAGGAAGGCGTCGGTGTGCGTCTGCGCCAGGACCTCGTCCAGCGTTCCGCTCGATCCGTCGAACCGGACCAGCTCCACCTCACCGATCGGGTGTGGAGCTTCGGGCAGCGGCGCAGGAGCGCCCGGCCCGGCGGCGATGACTTGGCTCGGCATCACCTCGTCCATGTGCTGGAAGGCCCATCGCAGGTGATCCGGCTCCTGCCAGTTGTCAAGGTCAGCTGACGCGTCGGCTGGACCGGCGACGGGCTGCACCTGCTCGATGGCTAGACCAGCGTCCGGGGTGGGGGCGTTATCGTGCACGAGCACTCCTACTTCACGTATGCGATGGGCAGTGGGGCGATCACGTCAGGCACCGGCTCGGAGCGGAACATTCCCGCGATGCCCGCAATGTATTGGCGACAGCGGTCGGTCAGCTCACCGCGGCGTTGCATCCTGCCCTTGGTCACCAGGATTCCAAGGTCCGCACCCCGGAACCGGTAGTCGCCCGGGCCGTAGACGCGCAGGAAGAACGCCTCGTCCTTATCGGCGACGTCATGCCAGTCGTTGGTCACGTGGCTGAACTCCAGCGTGCCGTCGGCCTGCAGGATGTAGCTACCGGTGCGGGGCGCGGCCAGGATGCGTTCGACCGAGTCGACCGGCTCCTTCATGATGAGCTGGGCCCAGACATCGACTGCGGCCAACTCACGCCAGCGTGCGTTGATCTCCTCGACGTCGATCGTGTAGTCGACGTCCATGTACTCCAACAGGTGGAAGAGGAACAGCGGGACGTCTGCGTAGGCGCCGGCCGTGACGTTGGTCATCGATGAGGCGCCCGAGATCCGCGGGTTGATCTCGC
>JAUNUZ010000350.1 GCA_030537915.1 Micrococcales bacterium | reverse complement strand
CCACCAGATGTGACCGTCATCACATTTAGTGGGGTGTTTGACTGCCAGCCCTGTGCATAGGCGCGCCCCGAGGATCAGCCCGGCGTGACGAAGAGCAGCGCCGCGACGGCCGGCGGCAGGTCCACGCCCGCATCCTCGGGGACCGCCACGCCGCGGACGATGATGCGCCCGGTATCCGCCACGACGTAGGCGATGCAGCGATCGGGCAGGACCTCGGCCGAACTCAGCGCGGCCAGGAGGTCCTCGTCGGTCTGCAGGGGCTCACCGAGGCGACGCAGCCGCACGGTGCCCGAACTGCCGACTTGACTGGCCAGCTCGGTGAGGTGGACGAGCCCCGCGGGGCGGGCACTCTGGGGCAGCCCGCCCAGTTCCTCCAGCCCCGGGATGGGATTGCCGTAGGGGCTCGCGGCGTGCTCGGTGAGCAGGTCGAGGATCTTGCGCTCGACGCGCTCGGACATGACGTGCTCCCAGCGACACGCCTCTTGGTGGACATGCTCGTATTCGAGTCCGATGACATCCAGCAGTAGGCGCTCGGCGAGACGGTGCTTGCGCATGACTCGGGTGGCCCTTTGGCGACCCTCCTGCGAGAAGACCAGGGAGCGGTCCGGCTGCAGATGCACCAGCCCGTCACGCTCCATGCGGGCGACCGTCTGCGAGACCGTGGGGCCGGAGTGGCCGAGGCGCTCGGCGATTCGCGCGCGCAGGAGAGGGGTGCCCTCCTCCTCCAGCTCCAGGAGAGTGCGCAGATACATCTCGGTGGTGTCGATGAGATCCGTCACGAGCACACTCTCTCACCTGGGGGCGCCGCAGCCGGCCCCCCCGACATGTTCGCCCATCCTCCCCGGCGCTTTGTGCGCGATCAGTTCGTGCTCCGACCGTGCGCCGCAGCGCTCGTGGAGCTCACGGCTGTAGGCGGACCCGCTCCCAGCAGCCTTCGACATCCAGGTCGTTCGGCTCGTGGCAGGTGTATCGGACTCGATCGTGGAGCCGATCCGGGCGCCCGGCCCAGAGCTCGACCTCGCTCGCGCGCAGCCGGTAGCCCACCCAATCCGCCGGCACCGGCACGTCATCGGGGCTTCCGGTGTCCGGCCACTGTTGCGCATACTGTAGCGTCACCGAGCGCAGATCTTCTCGGGATGTGACGGGGTGCGACTGGTGCGAGGCCCACGCCGAGATTCGCGAGCCCCACGGCCGCGTCGCCCAATAGGCCGCGGTGATGCTCGGGTCGACGAGTTCCACCCGGCCCCGCAGCCGGATCGCCCGATGCAGCACGGTCCACGCGAGCGTCGCGGCCATGACACCGGTCGCCTCGATCTGCTCGGCCTTGCGTGAGCGGGTGCTCGACACGAAGCCCAGTCCGCGCGGATCGAAGAAGCGCATGAGGACCACGCGCACGTCCGGCAGCCCGGAGGCATCGACGGTGGCGACCGCCATCGCGTCAGGCTCGTGCACCAGTCCCTGCGCGGCGGCCGCCCGGGCCGCGTCCACCCAGCCCCGCACGAGAGTCCAGGGCGCGGCGGGCACCTCCCCCTCCAGGCCGGTTCCGTCGTACTCCCAGCGGCGTAGCTCACTCATCCTCCGACCTTAGGCGTCGACGCCCTCGCCGCGGCCTCGCTGGAGTCGGTCTCCGCAGGACCGACCGGCTCGGGGATGATTGCAGGGTGAGCCCCTACACGCCTCCCGCAGCACCTGACCCCGCCCTGCCGAAGGTCGTCCTGCCGCCCGAACTGCTGCCGCGGGACGGCCGGTTCGGTAGCGGGCCGAGCAAGGTCCGACACGAACAACTCGACGCCCTGGCAGCGAACGCGGCCTGGCTGGGCACCTCGCATCGGCAGGCGCCGGTGCAGCGGCTCGTCGGCGACCTTCGCCAGGGGCTGAGCCAGTTCTTCTCCCTGCCGCCCGGCTACGAGATCGTCCTGGGCAACGGTGGAGCCAGCGCCTTCTGGGACATCGCGACCGCATGTCTGGTGCGCGAGCGGGCCCAGCATGTCGTCGTCGGGGAATTCTCGGCGAAGTTCGCCGCGGCGACGACTGCGGCACCCTTCCTGCTCGATCCGCAGGTGCGCCGAGCCGGGCCCGGATCGGCCTGCCGAGCGCAGGTGATCGACGACGGAGCATCGGTTGACGTCTACGCCTGGCCGCACAACGAGACGTCGACTGGGGTCATGCTCCCGGTGGAACGGGTCGTCGATGCAGGCGACGACGCGCTCATGGTCATCGACGGCACCTCGGGCGCCGGCGGCCTGCCGATCGACCTCAGCGAGGCCGACGCCTATTACTTCGCGCCGCAGAAATGCTTCGGATCCGACGGCGGGCTGTGGCTGGCGGTCCTGTCACCGGCGGCCATCGCGCGGGCCGACGAGATCGCCACACACAACGACGCAGCGGGCGGTCGTTGGATCCCCGGCATCCTCGATCTGCGGGCTGCGATCGAGAACTCCCGCAAAGACCAGACCCTCAACACCCCAGCCCTGGCGACCGTGCTGCTCATGCTCGAGCAGGTGAGATGGCTCAACGAGCTGGGCGGGCTGGCGTGGGCCGTGGCGCGGTGCGAGGAGTCGGCGCGGATCGTTTACGACTGGGCGCACGCTAGCGACTATGCCCGGCCCTTCGTGGCCCACGAACCGGCCCGCTCGCGCGTCGTGACCACGATCGACATCGCGGGCACAGTCGATGCCGGCGCGATCACCAGCATCCTGCGGGGGCACGGGATCGTCGACCTGGAGCCTTATCGCAAGTTGGGCCGCAACCAGCTGCGAATCGGCGTCTATCCGGCCGTCGAGCCGTCAGACGTGGCGGCTCTGACCCGCTGTATCGACGCCGTGGTGGCGGCCCTACGCGCCTAAGCGATGCAGATGGGTGCATCGGCTCAGAAGAACGGCGCGACGATGACTGCCAGGAGCATCGCCGCGAGCGCGATGAGCACGACGAGGCGACGGGTTCGGGGGGTCATGTGGCGGTTACCTCCGGCAGCGGCGAGCACGAGCTGGATCGGGATGAGCCCTGCGACCCGGCGATCCGACCGTAGCGCAGCGTCTCGCGACGACGACGCCGCAGGAGCAGGTAGGTACCGGTTCCAGCCAGGACCAGCAGGTCCGCCAGGGCGCCGATGAGCAGGGTCCAACGAGC
>JAUNUZ010000349.1 GCA_030537915.1 Micrococcales bacterium | reverse complement strand
GCGGCACCACACCCCCCCCGCCCCGGGGCGGCCGCGGGGCCCGCCCCCCGGGGGGGGCCGCCCGGCCCCCCCGGCCGCTCAGTCGCTCCAGCGGAAGATGCGCAGGCACAGCGCCGTAGCGCCCAGCCCCCAGCCGAAGAGCACGAGTGCCGCGTACGCATCGAAGCGGCCGGTGAGCAGGGCGGCCCGGAGTCCGTCGCCCAGGGCGGCCGAGGGCAGTGCGCCGACGATGGCGGCCACCTGTTCGGGCATCAGGTGGCGGGGAAGCACCACCCCGCCGAGGCCCAGCAGCAGCACCCAGATGAGGTTCGCGAGCGCCAGCACGGCCTCTGCGCGCAGCCAGCCGGCGAGCACGAGGGCCAGGGCGACGAACACCCACGTGCCGAGCAGCCAGAAGAGGATCGTTGGGGCCAGGCCGGACGTGACGGGCCGCCAGCCGAGCGCCAGCCCGAGGGCGGCCAGCGCGCCTAGCTGAATGACCTCGACAAGCAGGACCGCACCCGCCTTTCCTGCCAGGAGTCCGGACCGCCCCAAGGGTGACACCCCCAGGAGGCGAAGTACGCCGTACCGGCGGTCGAAGCCCGTCGAGATAGCCTGCCCGGTAAAGGCGGTGGACAGAATGGCAAGGGCCAGCACGCCGGGCACCGCGACGTCGATCCTGCGTCCGGTCCCGAGATCGGGGGATTGGGTGAAGGCCATGGCGAGCAGGGCCAGGGCCGGCAGAACGAGCGAGACGATGAGTTGCTCGCCGTTGCGAAGCAGGGTGGCGGCCTCGAAACGGGCCTGCGCCATCACCCGAGCCGAGATGGACGCGGGGCGCGGGTGCGTGACCTGCACCGGATCTATCGTCATTGCATCTCCTCCTCTGATGTGGATGCGGCACGTGTCAGGGCGAAGTAGGTGTCCTCCAGGCCGCGCTCCCCGGCGACCTGGGCGAGCGTCCCGTGAGCGACGACGGAGCCGTCGGCCACGATGACGATGCGGTCGGCCAGGCGCTGCGCCTCCTCGAAAGAGTGGGTCGTGAGCACGACACACGTTCCGCGGCGACGCAGGTCGACGATGAGGTCCCAGACGTCGAGGCGGGCATGTGGGTCGAGACCGGAGCTCGGCTCGTCGAGCAGCGCGACCTCGGGACGCCCGATGAGAGCCGCGGCGAGCGCGAGGCGCTGTCGCTGACCCCCGGAGAGCCGGCGCACGGTGGTCCGGGTGAAGGCTGCCACCCCGAGCCGGTGCATGAGCTCCTCGACGGGCTCTGGGTCGGCGAACAACCGCGCCAGATGTCGCAGCACCCGCTCGGCGGCGACCGTATTTGGCAACCCGCCGTCCTGAAGCATGACGCCGACCCGCGCGCGGTGGGCTGCGTCCGCGCGCCAGGGATCAGCATCCAGGACGCGAACCGTGCCCGCGTCGGGTCGCAGCAGGCCGAGCACGCAGGAGAGGGAGGTCGTCTTGCCCGCGCCATTCGGACCGAGGACCGCCAGGATCTCGCCGCGCTCCGCGGACCAGGTCATCCCGCCGACGGCAGTCGTTGCGCCGAAGCGCTTGACCAGGGAATCGACAGATACGGCGGCCACGAGTCCCGAGTCTAGGGCGTCGGCCCGGTAGCCTCGCCTGGCCCCAACGCGCGAGTCAACGGGCGGCCCCGACAGGTAAGGGTCGCCTTGCTTGAGGGACTCCCAGGTAATTAGGTAAGAATGACCTTGTGTTTATCGTGGCAGCCCTCAGGAGCCCGGACGCCTCGGCGTCCGCGGCGGCGCCCGGCGTGCCCGATTCACCCGCTACACGCAGGCCGCGCCTGGACCCTCCCGTGCGCGCCCCATCGGGGCGACCGCTGCACGATCACCCGGGTGACGACAGGACCCGCGACCGCGTGCTGGCCGATGTGCTGCTCCTTGGGCCCGTGACCGCGGGCGAGCTCGCCAAGCGGCTCGACTTGACCCCGACGGCCGTCCGGCGCCACCTGGAGTTTCTCACCGAGACGGGTGACATCGCCCCGAGTGAGACGACCGGCACCGGTCGTCGAGGTCGCGGCCGCCCCGCCAGGGCGTACGTGGTCACCCCGACAGGACACGGTCGCCTGCGCTCAGATGACTCCGACATCGCCGCGGACGCGCTGCGTTTCATCGCGCGTCGGGCGGGCGACCAAGCCGTCGAGGATTTCGCCCACGAGCACTTCTCCCGCATCGAGGCGCGCTACGCGGCCCGCGTCGATGCCGCCGGGCCGGACCCGACTGCCCGCGCCCACGCCCTGGCCCAGGCATTGGCCGGCGACGGATTCGCGGCGAGTGCGCGTCCGGTGGGAATCGACACCCCACTCGAGGGCGTTCAGTTGTGTCAGGGGCACTGCCCGATGCACAGCGTTGCAGCGGAGTTCCCCCAACTCTGCGATGCGGAAACCGACACCTTCGCCCGTCTACTGGGCGTCCACGTCCAGCGTCTGGCGACCCTGGCCGGGGGCGAGCACGTCTGCACGACCTTCGTGCCGCGCTTGGCGGGGACCCCGTCCACCGGCGCGGCCGACACCCCCAAAACTTCCCCGACCCAGACACAGTTCAGCACCGACAACGAGGAAAGGACACCGCGATGAGCACGAACATCGAGGAGCTCAACCCGGGCCTGAAGGACCTCGGCCGATACGAATACGGCTGGGCCGACAGCGATACTGCGGGCGAGACCGCCAGGCGGGGGCTCAACGACGAGGTCGTCCTCGACATCTCGGACCGCAAGAGCGAGCCCGAATGGATGCGCAACATGCGCCTCAAGGCGCTACGTCTCTTCGACAAGAAGCCCATGCCGCACTGGGGCAGCGACCTGTCCGGGATTGACCTCCCGGAGGACATCAAGACGACCTATGACCGCCTCGGCATTCCCGAGGCCGAGAAGCAGCGGCTCGTCGCCGGCGTCGCGGCGCAATACGAGTCCGAGGTCGTGTACCACCAGATTCGCGAGGACCTGCAGGAAAAGGGAGTTATCTTCGTCGATACCGACACTGCCCTGCGCGAGCACGAGGACCTCTTCAAGGAGTACTTCGGCTCGGTCATCCCTCCGGGCGACAACAAGTTCGCGGCGCTCAACACCGCCGTCTGGTCCGGTGGTTCGTTCATCTATGTCCCGCCCGGGGTGCACGTCGAC
>JAUNUZ010000348.1 GCA_030537915.1 Micrococcales bacterium | reverse complement strand
ACGTCCGCGGCGACCGGTCTGGGTGCCCTGCAGCTCTGCCAGGCGGCCGGGGTCACGCTGGGCGACGCGGTGGCGCGGGCCGCTCGCGACGAAGCAGTCGCCGTCCTACGCGGCGCGCCGATCAGCGTTGATGTCATCGCGATCGACCGCGGCGGCACCATCGTGGGGCGCAGCGACTGACGTCTGCCCCTCCGGGCGCCTAGGGCGAGCAGGACTCACAGGCGTGGCGCTCGCGCTCCGGCGAATACAGGTGGCTGTCCGGGAACGCCTGGGCGGCCAACACCCGCCCGACGAGGATGACCGCGCTGCGCACGAGCCCAGCCTCGTGCACCGCGGCGGCGATGTCCGCCAGGGTGCCACGCAGGATGACCTCGCGCGGTTGGCTCGCGTAGGCGACGACCGCCGCGGGACAGTCGGGCCCGTAGAGGGGCGCGAGTCGCTCGGTGACCTCGTCGATCGCCTGCGTCGCGAGGTGAATGACCTGGAGCGCCCCGCTGGCCGCGAACGCCTCGAGTGTCTCGTTGGCCGGCATCGGCGTGGCGCGGCGCGAGATGCGGGTGAGGACGACCGACTGGCCGACGGTCGGCACGGTGAGTTCGCGCCGCAGCGAAGCCGCGGCGGCGGCGAAGGCAGGCACGCCGGGCACCAGCTCGTAGGGGATGCCGAGCGCGTCGAGGCGGCGCATCTGCTCGGCGCAGGCGCTGTAGATCGACAGGTCCCCGGACTGCAGACGTGCGACGTCGAGGCCGTCCGCGTGGGCCTGCGCGATGACTTGGAGGATCTGGTCGAGATTCAGATCCGCGGTGTCGACGAGCCGCGCCGCGCCCGCCTCCTGCCGACAGCCGTCGTTGCGGGCGAGATCCGCGCCGGCCTCGTCGAGCAGCTCCTGCGGGACGAGGGCCCCGGCATACAGGACGACGGGGCTGGAGCGCACGAGCCGCTGCCCGCGCACCGTGATGAGGTCGGCTGCGCCCGGGCCGGCGCCGATGAAGTAGACGGTCACGCCCCCATCCTCACGTCCGCGGGCTTGCGCACCGACCACTGGGTCACCGGCCGAGCCGGACGCCAGCCGAGGTAGCCGCCGATCGGCTCGGCTCGCGAGACCTCCAACCGGGTGAGCCGACCGCCGAGCCGGGCGCGCAGCGCCACCAGCAGCGCCTCCGATTCGAGGGTGACGGTGTTCGCGACGAGACGTCCACCGGGGCGCAGCGCCTCCCAACACGCCTCGACGACCCCGGGCGCCGTCAGGCCCCCGCCGATGAAGACCGCATCGGGAACCTCTGAACGCACGTCGCCCGCGAGTCCCGCCAGGGCCGTCGGCGCCTGGCCCGACACGACCCGCAGGCCCGGCACGCCGAGGTTGCCCGCGTTCGCCGCTATGGCCGCGGCCCGGTCGGCTCGCGCCTCGAGGGTGATCGCCCGGCACGACGGATGCGCGCGCATCCACTCGATGCCGATACTCCCGCTACCGCCGCCGACGTCCCACAGGAGCTCCCCAGGCGCCGGGGCCAGCGCGGCCAGCGTCACCGCGCGGACCTCCCACTTCGTGAGCTGGCCGTCGGTCTCATAGGCGGCGTCCGGCAGGCCGGGCACCATGCCCAGTCGTGGCACGGGCGCCTGGGGCTGGCAGGCAATCGCGATGACATTCAGCCGCGGGGCGTCGCTCTGCTCCCCGCCTATCCACTCCTGGGCGCGCCCCTGACGGCACGACTCCTGCGGGGCTCCCAGGTCGCCCAACACGGTCATCCTCGACGCCCCGAAGCCACGATCCCGGAGCAGCTGCGCCACCTGCGCAGGGGTGTCGGCGTCGGCGGAGAGCACGAGGACCCGTCGGCCGGCGAAGAGGCGGGCGGCCAGGGCGCGGACGTCTCGTCCCACGGCGGAGACCACGTCGACGTCCTCGACCGGCCAGCCTAGGCGGGCGCAGGCGAGGCTGATCGAGGACGGATGTGGCTGTACGACCCAGCGCGGCGGCCATCGCCACGGCGTGCTGTCGGTGCCATCGGGGCTCTCCAGGTCGAGGCCGGCAGCGCCCGCGAGCGCATCGACGACGAGGCGGCCGATCCCGAAGTGCATCGGATCGCCCGACGCCAGCACCGCGAGCCCAGCGGCGGCGTGCTCGGCCAGCAGCGGCGCGACCGCGGGCCGCAGCGGGGTCGGCCACGTGACCCGGGTGGCCGTGATGACGGCGGGCAGCAGGTCGAGCTGGCGCGGTGACCCGATGACGACGCGGGCTTCCTGCAGGGCCTCGCGGGCCGGGTCGCCGAGCCCCTCCCACCCGTCTGCGCCGATCCCGATGATGTGCACGGCGCGGCGCACCGACTCCGACGCGACGTCCGGCTGCCTGTTGCTGGTCACGGCGCCCGATCCTAGTTGACTCACCGCCCGCCCCAGGGTGGCCGCCAGCCCGGCCCAGCGCGCCTCGCGGACCCCCTCCTGGCCCTGTGCGGTCAGCCAACCCGCGCTCACTCAGCTGCAACGATGGCCCCATGGAAACCCTCGTCCTCGACCTCGCCACCGGTTCGGCCCAGACCGTCCTTGACCTGACACCGCGGTGTCGAAGCTTCGTCGAAGGCTTCGACGACGGGCTCCTGCACGTCTTCGTCCCGCACGCGACGGCCGGGCTCGCCATCATCGAGACCGGCGCCGGAAGCGACGACGATCTGCTCAGCGCCCTGGGCGATCTGTTGCCGGCGGACGACCGGTGGCGTCACGCGCACGGCAGCCGCGGCCACGGGCGCTCCCACGTCATGCCGGCCCTCATCCCGCCTTATGCGACCGTCCCTGTGCTCGCCGGACGGCTCGCCCTAGGAACCTGGCAGAGCATCTGCCTCGTCGATCTCAATCTCGACAACCCACAGCGCCAGGTCCGGCTGTCCTTCCTCTGCGCCGACTGAGGCCCGGCCACAAGGCTCGCACCCGCCGGCTGGACCAGAGCTGCCACCAAGCCGGCGGCAAGCGCCACTGTCGCCGCCTGAAACGCGAATAATTTAAGGAATCAATACTGTTCGCGGACCATTGCGTGAACGACTTGGCATGACCGGCTGGATACGCTGAAGACGGCCTTCAGCCTCCCCCGGCTGATCCAAGGCCAACGCGGCCCCGGTCCCCCCCACCGGGGCCGTGACAATTTCCG
>JAUNUZ010000347.1 GCA_030537915.1 Micrococcales bacterium | reverse complement strand
GCCCTGGATCTGACACGCGCCGAGCCCGACCGATCCGATCTCGGCCTTGAAGAGGACTCGTCCATCCTCGATCACTGCCAGGCAGTGGCCCCGCTCGATGATGGCCCGAGTCGTGTTCCAGTAGCCGCGCCGCGACAGCATGTCGCTGAAGGGCGCGTAGCCGATCTCCTCGGTGAACATCGCTGCCGCAGCGGGCGCTATGAGGTCGAGTTCGTCGATGCGCGCCGGGCGCAGCCGGGGATCGACCGGCACCTGCAGCGGGGTGTCACGGTGCATGACGAGCAACGGCTGGGTCGGCCGCACGTCCAGCGGCTCGCGCCACCACGTCCGCAACCGCGCCCAGACCGCGTCGACCTGGTCGTGCGGCCCGAAGATCGAGGAGAACTGGGACTGCTGGCGGCGTACTTGGGCGGCAAACGCCGCTGCGGCCAGGTCGTCGCACTCGACGGGCACGATGTTCGCGGACTGCCAGCACAGCGCCTCGATCCGACCGTCGGGGCAGTAGGCGCGCAGGGGCCCGCGGCCGCGGGACAGGTTGGCTTCGAGAAGCCGCGCGGCGACGTAGACGTTCGCGGCCGTGTTTCGCGCGCACAACTCCAGCGCCTCGTCACGCTCGTGCGGACGCACCGCTCTGACCTGCCGGGTCGCCCGAAGCATGCGCTTAGTCTGCCCTCTGATCAGGCTCGACGTGACATTTGGAGCGCGTGCGCGCCGGCTCAGCCGACGGTCACGGTGGGGGCGGCCGTACTGGCAACTTCGCCGCCGTCGACTGGCTCGCCCATCTCCTCGGCCAGGCGCATCGCCTCTTCGATGAGGGTCTCGACGATCTGGCTCTCAGGTACGGTCTTGATGACCTCACCCTTGACGAAGATCTGGCCCTTACCGTTGCCCGAGGCCACGCCGAGGTCGGCCTCGCGTGCCTCGCCGGGGCCGTTGACCACGCAGCCCATGACCGCGACGCGCAACGGCACCGTCATCCCCTCCAGACCGGCCGTGACCTGGTCGGCGAGGGTGTAGACGTCGACCTGCGCACGCCCGCAGCTGGGACAGGAGACGATCTCGAGCTTGCGCGGCCGCAGGCCGAGACTCTGCAGGATCTGGTTGCCGACCTTGATCTCCTCCACCGGCGGCGCCGAGAGCGACACCCGGATCGTGTCACCGATCCCCCGGGAGAGCAGCGCGCCGAAGGCGACCGACGATTTAATGGTTCCCTGGAACGCAGGGCCGGCCTCGGTGACGCCCAGATGCAGCGGCCAATCGCCGCGCTCGGCGAGCATTTCGTAGGCGCGAACCATGACGACGGGGTCGTTGTGCTTGACCGAGATCTTGAAGTCGTGGAAGTCGTGCTCCTCGAAGAGGCTCGCCTCCCAGACAGCGCTCTCGACGAGCGCCTCCGCCGTCGGCTTGCCGTACTTCTCGTAGAGCCGCTTGTCCAGTGAGCCGGCGTTCACGCCGATCCGGATACTCACTCCCGCGTCCTTGGCCGCCTGCGCGATCTGTTTGACCTGGTTGTCGAACTGCCGGATATTGCCCGGATTGACCCGCACGGCAGCGCATCCTGCGTCGATGGCGGCATAGACGTACTTGGGCTGGAAGTGGATGTCCGCGATGACCGGGATCTGGCTCTTGCGAGCGATGACCGGCAGCGCTTCGGCGTCGTCCTGGCTCGGACAGGCGACGCGGACGATGTCGCAGCCGCTCGCCGTGAGCTCCGCGATCTGCTGCAGCGTCCCGTTGATGTCTGTTGTCGGCGTCGTGGTCATCGATTGCACCGAGATCGGCGCGTCCCCGCCCACCTCTACGCTGCCGACGCGGATCTTGCGAGTAGCTCGTCGAGGCGCCAGCTGCGAGATCGAGGGCTGCGGGGCGCCGGGCATGCCGAGATTCACGCTCATGAGCGTCAGTATGTCGCAATTGATTGACCATGAGCTGGGAGCCCGGCCCCAGGGCGGTCCGCTAGAGGGGAACGCTCGACACGCGGTGATCGACTCCCCCGCCGCGCGCTCGGCGGAGGGGACGTCGTCTCATCACAGCTTGACCGGCTTGACGATGTCAGCGTAGATGAGCAGCGCGGACATCGTGATGAGCAGGATCGACATCGCATACGCGATCGGCAACCCCTTTGCAACGTCGACGTAGCCTGGGTCGGGGCGCCGCGAGATGCGGGCGAAACCACGCTTGATCGCCTCCCAGATCGCCCCGGCGATGTGCCCACCGTCCAGGGGCAACAGCGGGATGAGGTTGAAGACCAGGAGCGCGATGTTGAGCCCACCCAGCATCGTCCACAGCATGACGACCTTGTCGTTCGTCGACAGCGCACTTCCGGAGACCGGATCCGTGACCTGGCCTGAGGTGACTTCGCCGGCCACGCGCCCGACGCCGACAACGCTGATCGGGCCGTCGAGGTCACGCTCCGCCGGCCCGAAAGCGGCATTCCAGACCTCGACCATGCGCACCGGGCGCTGCAGGATGATCGCACCGGTGCGCTCGATACTGGTCCACACGACCGTCGGCACCTGGGAGAGCGAGCGGTCCATGGCGATCGGCGGTGCGCTGGCCGTCCCGATATAGCCCGCGGTCGTCATCGCGATGCTGCCGTCGGCGTTGCGCACGATCGCCCCGGCCGCGTCGAGCTGCGGCACGGAGTTGGCGATCGGGGTGATCCGCAGCGTGACTTGTCGGCCGCCGCGATCGACGACGACCCCCAGGGGGTCACCGGCATGGGGCCGGATCATCGCTGCAATATCGGAGACGTCGGTCACCGGCTGCCCCGCGATGGAGACGAATCGATCACCGGGTTTGAGGCCCGCAGCAGCCGCGGGCGATGGGGCGTCGGCGGCCGTGCACGGCTGCTGGGCCGAGGCGCGGTTCGCCGCGTCGACCGGTCGCACGCACTGCACGACGGTCGTCACCTGAGCTCCCGGCTGGGCGACTCCGACCCCGTTGAAGAGCACGAGACCGGTGAAGATCAACGTCGCGAGCACGAGGTTCATGGCCGGACCGCCGAGCATGACGACGATCTTCTTAGGCGTGCTCAGCTTGTAGAAGACCCGGTCGCCGTCCTGCGGGCCGACCTCGGACATCGACTGGGTGCGGGCGTCCTCGATCATCGCGCTCCAGCGACCCGAGGGCACCGGCCGTCGTGCCTCGCTACTGCTGC
>JAUNUZ010000346.1 GCA_030537915.1 Micrococcales bacterium | reverse complement strand
GATTCCGCGGTGGCCACCGTCGATCCGTTTTTCCGCAAGTGCGCGACCACCTGGCCGGCGAGCGCCGCTATCGGTGGTTCGGTCACGACCATCAACTGCTGGAGGCAGAATTCAGCGATTCCCGGCGCAGCTTGAGCGCGGAACGGCAATAGTCCAGCCCGCTGAGGACGGTGGCCAAGAAAGCCGCCGCCATGACGACCATGGCGACATACTCGAGAAACCCGGTGAACGGCAGAAGGTACAGCGGCAGCGCGATCGATTGCAGGAGGGTCTTCAGCTTTCCGCCGCGGCCGGCGGCCATCACCCCGTACTTGAGCATGAGGAAACGCATCAGCGTGATTCCCCACTCGCGCAGCAAGATCACGATGGTGACCCACCACCACAGTTCTCCGATGATGCTCAGGCCCACGAAGGCCATCCCCGTGAGCGCCTTGTCGGCGATGGGGTCCATCAGTTTGCCGAACTTGGTCACGAGGTTCTGTTTGCGCGCTAGGTAGCCGTCAACGAAGTCGGTGAGCATCGCCACAATGAAAACCCCTGTGGTCGCGATCCTCCAGCCATTGTCCTCGGGGTGACTCAGGAGCATCCAGGCGAACACCGGCACCATGAGTATGCGCAACACGGTCAGCGCATTGGGCACGTTCCACGGGGAAGGTTCCACGCTTTGCTCGCTCATGTCGGGACGTTCTCCTGGGGTCTGCTCGTTCATCGGGGCTCGGCGATCAGATCGACGCCATCGCTGCCCGTCACGGTTGCCGCCACGATATCGCCCACCCCTGCAGCCCACGGGGACTCCCCGTCGTTGACGAGGAGGGTCGTCCCATCGACCTCGGGCCCTTGGTGAACGGATCGCCCCAGTAGGCCCTCGTCGGTCATCTCCTCGATCAGCACCGACACCGACTCCCCGATGCGTTCGGAGGCCCGCTGATCCATCAGTTCGCCCACCAGATCGGTGAGATCGGAGCGGCGGGCCTCGATCTCGTCGGCGTCGATGTGCCCGTCCAGCTTTTCGGCCGCGGTGTCCTCCTCGTCGGAGTAGCCGAACACGCCGACGACATCGAGTTCCGCGGCGATGAGGAAATCGCGCAGGACCGCCACGTCGGCCTCGGTCTCGCCGGGGAAGCCGGCGATGACGTTGGTGCGCAGGCCCGCGTGGGGGGCTAGATCGCGGATGCGGTTGATCAGGTCGAGGAAGGAATCCGGATCACCGAAGCGGCGCATCCGGCGCAAGACCGTCGCCGACGCGTGCTGGAAGGACAGATCGAAGTACGGGACCACCTTGGGCACTGAGGCCATAGCCGCAATGAGCTCGGGGCGGGTCTCGGCCGGCTGCAGGTAGGAAACTCGGATCCAGTCCAGCTTTTCGATCTCGCTCAGCGAGCCCAACAGCTTCTCCAGCGCTCGGATGTCGCCCAGGTCCTTGCCGTAGGAGGAGGTGTTCTCGCTCACCAGAAAGGCCTCGCGCACACCGTGATCAGCGAGCCACCGCGTCTCCTCGACGATCTGTTCGGCCGGTCGGGAGACGTAGGCTCCCCGAAATCTCGGGAGGGCGCAGCCCGTGCAGCGCCGATCACAGCCGGAAGCGATCTTCACCGGCGAGCTCGGCCCCGAGCCGAGCCGGCGCCGGGTAGCGCGCGGCCCGCTCGCCGGGGCGAGGGTGGCGGGCAGGTCTGGAGCGGCGGCTTCGACGTCGAGCCGGCTGGCGTGGCCGGGCAACGACACCTTGGCCGCGGCTGCTGGGCGCGCCGACGGAGAAATCGGCAGGAGCTTGCGACGATCCCGCGGCACGTGCGAGGTGTGCTTGTTACCGGCCAGGATCGAGGTGAGGCGCTCGGCGATGGTGCCGTAGTCGTCGAAGCCCAGGACGGCGTCGGCCTCGGGAAGGGCCTCAGCGAGCTCAGCTCCGTAACGCTCGGCCATGCAACCGACGGCCACGATGGCGCGGTCCTTGCCGTCGGCGTTCAGATCCGCGGCCTCTTGCAGCGTCGAGATGGAGTCCATCTTGGCGGCCTCGATGAACCCGCAGGTGTTGACCATGACGGCGTCGGCATCGGCCGGCTCGTCGACGAGGCGAAAGCCGCCGTCTTCCAGCCGAGCGGCCAACTCCTCGGAGTCGACGTCGTTGCGGGCGCAGCCGAGACTCACGAGGTGGACGGCGGTGAGTTGACTCATTTCAGCCACTTTGCAGGTTGGCGAGCACGTCCTCCAAATCGTCGGCCTTGACCAACACCTCGCGGGGCTTGGAACCCTCCGAAGGACCGACGATGCCACGGGTCTCCAGGATGTCCATCAACCGGCCCGCCTTGGCGAACCCGACCCGCAGCTTGCGCTGCAGCATCGAGGTGGAACCGAGATCGAGATTGACCACGAGTTTGACGGCCTCGAGGACGAGTTCGAGGTCGTCACCGATGTCTTCGGCCTGCCTGGCCGCGGCCGGAGCCGCCGCGACGTCCTCGCGATAGCTGGGCTGCAGTTGGGTGCTGATGTGCTTGACGATCCCGCGGACTTCGTTCTCGGTGACCCAGGAACCCTGCACGCGGATCGGCTTGCCGGCCCCCATCGGCAGGAACAACCCGTCGCCCTGGCCGACGAGCTTCTCCGCGCCCGGCTGGTCCAAGATGACGCGCGAATCGGTCATCGAGGAGGTGGCGAACGCCAGGCGGCTCGGCACGTTGGCCTTGATCAGGCCGGTGACGACGTCGGTGCTGGGCCGTTGGGTGGCCAACACCAGGTGGATGCCCGCGGCGCGGGCCAGCTGGGTGATCCGCACGATGGAATCCTCGACGTCACGCGGGGCGACCATCATGAGGTCCGCGAGCTCGTCGACGACCACCAGGAGGTACGGGTAAGCGGCGAGCTTGCGCTCCGATCCCTCGGGCACCTTGACGGCCCCGGCGCGGACGGCCTTGTTGAAGTCGTCGACGTGTCGGAACCCGAACGCCGCGAGATCGTCGTAGCGCATGTCCATCTCGCGCACGACCCACGACAAGGCCTCGGCGGCCTTCTTCGGGCTCGTGATGATGGGCGTCACCAGGTGGGGAATGCCCTCGTAGGCGTTCAGCTCGACCCGCTTGGGGTCGACCAGCAGCATCCGAACCTCGTCGGGCGTGGCCCGCATCATGACCGAGGTGATGAGGGAGTTGATGAAGCTCGACTTGCCCGAGCCGGTA
>JAUNUZ010000345.1 GCA_030537915.1 Micrococcales bacterium | reverse complement strand
GTCGATCATGCCCGGCGGTACGTCAACGCCATGATCGACCGGCTCGGGCTCACCCCCAGCAGTTTCGTCATCGAAGTCGCATCCAACGACGGTTACCTTTTGCGGCACGTCAGCGACGCAGGCATCCCGTGCCTCGGGGTGGAACCAACTGCGAACACAGCGGCTGCCGCAGGAGTGGCAGGCATCCGGACGGAGGTGTGCTTCCTCGGTCGGCGGACGGCCGATGAGGTTGTCCGGTCTCATGGCAGGGCCGATCTAGTCGTCGCGAACAACGTCTACGCGCACGTCCCCGACCTTGCCGACTTCACCGGCGGCCTCGCGCGTTTACTCGCGCCGACTGGAACACTCACTATGGAGTTTCCGCACCTCATGCGACTGATCGAGCAGCGGCAGTACGACACGGTCTACCACGAGCACTTCCAGTACTACACGCTTCTGACGGCCCGACGCGCAGTTGCCCTAGGTGGATTGAGCATCGTCGATGTCGAGGAGCTGAGCACACACGGCGGTTCGCTACGGGTGTACTGCATGCACGACGACGCCGCGGTCGCCCCCTCTCCCACAGTGGCGGATCTCCTCGAGCGGGAACGGGCCGCAGGTTTACACACGCTCGAGGGTCATCTGGGTTTCGAGGGAGCCGTCCGCGCAGTCAAACGCGATCTGCTCCGGTTCCTCCTTGACGCGCAGGAGCAGGGCAAGCGGGTTGTCGGATACGGTGCCCCGGGGAAAGGAAACACCCTGCTCAACCACTGTGGCATCCGCAACGACCTCATCGAGTTCACCGTGGATCGCAACCCCCACAAACACGGGAAGTTTCTACCCGGAAGTCGGATTCCCGTATTCGCCCCGGAGGCGATCGAGGCCGCTCGCCCTGACTACATCTTGGTCCTGCCATGGAACCTTCGTGACGAGATCTCGAAGCAGCTCCGCTACGTGGACAGCTGGGGTGGAAAACTCGTATTCGCGATTCCATCCCTGGACGTCGTTGATCCATGAATTGAACGTGCAATTAATGCCGGCGAGTACTTGGAGCAACCAGTCAAAGGGGGAATCACATGAAGGTTGTACTCTTCTGTGGCGGATATGGCATGCGCATGCGAGACGGCGAGCGTGACGTCCCCAAACCGATGGCCATGGTCGGTTCCCGACCGCTGATCTGGCACGTCATGCGCTACTACGCGCATTTCGGGCACCGAGACTTCATTCTCGCACTCGGCTACGGGGCGCGACACATCAAGTCGTATTTTCGGGACTACGACGAGACTGACAGCAATGATTTCGTCATCGAGGGCGGCAGGGTCACACCCCTCCAGACCGATGTCGCAGATTGGCGAATCACGTTCGTAAACACGGGGATCGACACGCCCATCGGTGAGCGTCTGCGCCGTGTCCGGCGCCACCTGGAGGGGGAAGAGTTTTTCCTTGCCAACTACGCAGACGTCCTCACGGATGCCCCCCTGGACGCGATCTGCGAACGCTTCGTCCGAAGCGACGCCCTCGTGTCCTTGCTTGCGGTGCCGCCGCAGGCGGCCTTCCACGTCGTCGAGACGGACGCCGATGACAGAGTTATTGACATCGAGTCGGTTGCCGAGCTCAGGATGCGCGAGAACGGGGGCTATTTTGTTATGCGTGCGGCGCTGCTCGATGAATTGCGGGAGGGCCAGGATCTTGTTGCAGACACCCTGACCCGCCTCGCCCACGAACGGAAGGTCGTCGCCTATCCCTACAACGGCTTCTGGATGCCAGCCGACACAGTCAAGGAGCGGGTCGTCCTCGACCAGCTCGCCGTCTCCGGTAAGGCACCGTGGGCGGTATGGAGCTCAAACGCGATCGACATCGGCACCACGGCCCATGGGCCCGACCGGCGGCCGCTGACCTGATGACCTCACTCGCCTTTCCCGACCCTGGACGTCCACTGCGTGTGCTCCTCCTCGGTGCCCACTGCGACGACATCGAGATCGGCGCTGGTGGCACCGTTGCGGCGCTCGCGGCTTCCCGGCCCGACACCCGATTCGTCGCTGTGATATTCACTTCGTCGCCTCAGCGGGCCGACGAGAGCCGTGCCTGTCTCACCGCCCTCACCGCGCCGGCCTCGATCGACATCACCGTGCATGATCTGCCAGACACCCGCCTACCAGCCCACTTCGACGCGGTCAAAGATCACCTTGCCTGTTTGTCGCGGACCCAGTGGGACCTCATCCTCACCCACCACCGTTTCGACGCCCACCAGGATCACCGCCTTCTCGGCGAGCTCGCCCCGACTGCATTCCGCAACCATCTCGTCTGGCAGTTCGAGATTCCGAAGTGGGATGGGGATCTCGGCACGTCGCAACCCAATGTCTACGTGCGGCTGAGCCGCGCGGACGTCGAGGCGAAGTGGGCAACTCTCGATGAGCACTACCTCAGCCAGCGGGGCAAGGACTGGTGGGACCAAGAGACCTTTTCCGCTCTCGCCCGTCTGCGCGGAATGGAAGTGAGAGCGCCTTATGCCGAGGCTTTCCGCGTCGAGAAGGCAGTAGTAGACCTCGCCCCGCCCATCGGCACAGCACCCACTCAAAACGAGGACAGCCAATGATCCCGGATGCCGTCGCCGTGACCGCCTGCCGGGGGTGTGGCGGCCGCAGGCTGACCACCGTGCTCGACCTTGGGCGGCAACCGGCATGCGATCACTTCCCCGTCGCCGAGGACCCTGGTCCCGACCCGTGTTGGCCGCTCGCCCTAGTCATCTGCGGCCGCTGCACTCTCCTTCAGCTATCGCACCGATCTCCCGCGCCGGAAGAGCCGCTCTCAGTCGAGTCCGCCACCATGCGACGCCACGCTGTCGATGTGGTGGGCCGACTCGTCGACAGGCTCGGGCTGGACAAGGGCCAAACCTTCGTAGAGTTTGCGAGCCACCACGGCGGATCTTGGAGCGACGCGTTCACAGGGACCGGACTGACCCCTGTCGATGTTTGCGCCGACTTAGTCATCGACAACCACGCGATCATCCACGCTGAGGAACTCGGCCACGAGCTGGCGGAGCGGGTCGCTGCGCTGAACGACGACGGCATCCTCGTTGTCGAATTCCATCATGCCCTTCGCCAACTCATTGAGGCACAGTTCGACACAGTGCGACACGGGCACCCTCTCTACCTCTCGTTGCACGCGTGGTCAGCCGCTTGCGAGCGGCAGGGT